>NZ_NJQY01000035.1:0-97432 GCF_010628845.1 Bacillus sp. 22-7
ACCCCCTCCTACTCGATTGTTATATTTGAATTCAGGTTCCTGTGCTTTTTCATTAAATGTCACGAATAAATCGTGATTATCAAAATACCATAAGTCCTTTTCTTCGATAAAGTAAGTAATTCCGTTTTTTTCGGTCTGCACTCCAGCGTCATGTGGCTGTTCATTCGAGACCCCTAGTGAAAATCCCTGCTGCACAGTGCTGCAGCCTCCATACCTTGCAAAAAAGCGGACATAGTCACCCTTTTTTAAGAGCATTTCTTCCTGATACCATTGGGCAGCCTGACCTTCGATATGTATGTTCATTTGAAATTCCTCCTCCTGGGTGATAGTCATATTATAGGCTAGTTTTTCCCTATGCGCGAATAAAATGTCTGCTTCATTTCTTTTTTGATGCCATGTCAGCATTCAACTAGCCCGGAAAAGATATTAAACCGCTTAATATCATAAATACGTTCATGGCCATATGCCATATGAAGGCAGGAAAGATGCTTTGGGATTTCACTGTGACGGCCGCGTAAAATATGCCGCCGACAGCAAACAGAAGACACAAAATAAATGAGTAGCCAAGCATCATATGAGAAAATCCAAATGCCAGCCCGGAAAAAAGAACTGCTGCCTTTTCTCCTGAAAGTTCAGCCATTCTGGATAAGATAATTCCTCTCCATAAGAGCTCTTCCATTAGTCCATTTACAATTGAGAAGCCAATCAGGAATATTAAAAAGTCCCTTGAAAACGAGTTATCTGCTGAAAAAATAGAATAAGCAAATGCGGCAAAATTAATTACGATAGCAATCATAAGAAAATGCTTTATTTTTATTGAATGGAAACCGCTCCATATGAATGGGAAAAATATGAGGGAATTCCAATCCGGTTTTTGCAGAAAGGGGATAGCCGTTTTATTAAACTTTATTGAAATATAGACCAGAATCAGGATCGGGATTACCAGAAGAAGCCTATTCAATATCAATAAGATATAGTATGGAAGGGGCAGTGCATCAAGCAGCTTATCGCCATAAAGAAACAAAAGGCTGCCTGTTAAGTATCCGGCAGTGGTCCAGGAAAAAACACGCTCCTGCTTTGAGAGAAACAATAAAAAAATGATAAGGCCAAACGAAAGAATGAAAGCGAAAGCGAAAAGCTTCACTTGAAAAAGCAATACGCCAGCGGTGAATACGCTTAGCTGCAAAAAAGGAAGAGATTTATTAACATAAGCGGTTTTCATATTCGAACCTCCCAGTATACAAAATATTTTACCATTCTTTACAAAAAAAAAGCGCTAATAAGCGCTTTACTGAACGTTTCCAGTCATATGTTTCATAATTTCGGCAAATTTGGACTCTGCATGTGGTAAACCAAAGCTGCCCGCATCCTCGAGCGGTACGATCCGGTAATTACTCAGCTGTTTATTGCTGACGTAGGTCGGGACGAATTCCGGATTGGTAAGTGTGATATCGACCCCGTTTTGGTCAATATATTTTGTAACCTCCACAGTGGCAAGCCCGCCTATATCTTTATAATCGCGCATCTGCCCGGATAAAAAATTGCCAAGCGAGTAAACGACCAATGACCGGCCGCCGTCTTTTCTGTCAATCCACTCCATAGGCTGCAGAACATGTGGATGGTGGCCGAAGATAATGTCAACACCTTCATTTACCAGAGTCTCAGCTAATTTCTTCTGCTCCTCTGTTGGCTGAAGCTGATATTCATTTCCCCAATGCATACTCATCACAACGACGTCAGCTTCGTCTTTAGCCCGGTTAATTTCTTTTTTTATGGCGGTTTCATCAATGAGATTAACGAGATATTCCTTACCTTCCGGAACAGGAATTCCGTTTGTGCCATAGGTATAAGAAAGATAGGCAACTTTAATTCCGTTTTTGCTGAGTATTTTCAAGGTTTGCTGCTCACGTGGTGTTCTGCTCGTTCCCACATGCGGCAATCCAATTTGATCCATATAATCCAGAGAGGCTTCCAAGCCCTTTACTCCCTTATCGAGTGAATGGTTATTGGCAGTTGAAACGATATCAACGCCTGCATCAATGAGGGCATTCCCCACTTCCTGAGGGCTGTTGAACATTGGGTAACTGGAAATTCCTATCTTTGGGCCGCCAAGAATAGTCTCTTGATTGGCAAGTAAGAGATCAGGCGTACTTAATAGCGATTTTGCATGTTCAAACATCGGGTTGAAATCATAGCCTGTTTTTGTTTTAGCATCATTATATACCCAATCATGAATAAGGATGTCTCCGATAGCTCCCAAGGTCACCCTTTCAATAAGGATTTTGTTGCCCTCGGCAGTTTCTCTGTTTTCAGCATGCAATTGAACAGGTTTGGCTTCAGCTGCCTCAGCCTTATATTCAGTGTGCATTTTATAGATTAAGAGACCCGAGCAAATTACTAATGTGGTACAGAAAAATGCAGATAACAGGAAGGCTTTGGTGTATTTCATCAAAATTATCCCCTTAATATGAAGCAGAATATATTAATAGTCTAATTTTAATATGAATTTTTGCATTTTTCATCATTTTTCTGCAATTTTCCCATTCAAATTCAATTTTTTTATTTGCTAAATGCCATAGGAAGTTCAATTGTAAAAACACTGCCTTGTGAAAGTGTGGAATGGACTTTAATTCTGCCTTTATGTTCCTCTATTATTTTCCGGCATATGGATAGACCGATGCCAGTCCCTTTTTCTTTCGTTGTATAAAATGGCAAAAATAATCTGCTGATCGTTTCTCCTGTCATTCCCGGTCCATTATCCTCAATAATGATTTGGATTTTCCGGCTGTTTGATTTGGCAGTCAGGCAAACCATTCCTTCTCCTGCATGAGCTTCTTCACATGCCTCCAGTGCATTTTTTATTAAATTAATCAGTACTTGCTTTATCTTATTAGAATCACCATAGATGGCGGGCTCTCCAGGACATAGGTTAACTGAAAGGTTTATATTTTTAATATTTGCCTGATTTTCGAAAGAAATCTTCATTTCCTGAATCAATTTGTTTAAGTCTATTTCCGTTTTCTTGTTTATTCCAGGTTTCGATGCATTTAGAAATTCATAAATCAGATCATTTGCCCTATTAATCTCATCAATCGCAATTTGGGCGTACTGTTCTTTGCCGATTTCAGTTAAATAAGGCTTTAAGAGCTCCATAAACCCTTTTACTGTTGTCAGCGGATTTCTGATTTCATGGGCTAATGCTGCTGCCAGCTGGCCGTCGCTTTCCAGGATTTTTCCTTCAGCTATTTTTAAATTCTTCATTTTTTCCTTTTCCATCTCATTATTCATCCTAACATTAGCGTTTTCGGCAAAATTTAAGCCTAAACTAATGTATGGCGAAAGATATCAATATATGTTCTTTTATGTATAAAGTTTATTCATGTTATTAATTAAAAAATATTTTTTAATCAAAATAAAAAACAGCAGATAAAAGGTCTGCTGTTTTGCATTTACGGCTGGTTTTCAGCCAAGCCATTTTATTTTGGGCTCGGTTTTGTCCCTGATTCGTTTAATGTTTGCCCTATGCCTGTAAATAACAAAGAATCCCAGGATAGAAACGACTATTATCAAGGGTATGTCACCTAGTACAAGTGCGTAAATGATAGATGCTGCTGCTGCCAGAATAGAGGATAAAGACACATACTTGGTTAGGTAAAGGCTTAAGAAGAAAACACCCAATAGGATAAGAAACATGAACGGTACGTAGGCTAATAGCACTCCGCCTGAAGTTGCCACTGCTTTTCCTCCGCGGAAGCCGGCAAACAGAGGATACATGTGTCCAATTACTGCAAAAATCCCGGCAATAAGGTGATGCATATCTGATCCAAAGAACAATGGCAGGGATGCAGCAAGGGTGCCTTTTAAGATATCAGCTATGGTCACGATCATGCCGGCCTTAACTCCAAGGGTCCGAAAAGTATTGGTACCGCCAAGATTTCCGCTGCCATGCTCTCGAATATCCATTCCATAAAAAAGTTTTCCTACAATTAAACCAGAAGGAATGGAGCCAAGTAAATAAGCTAAAATAATGATAATTCCATAAATCATAAGAACTCTCCTTCATACTTTCTATGTTAGTATATTGTACCATGTGAGCAAAGCAGCATACCATGTGCAATTAAAAAGTAGTCCAATTTATTTCTGAGGGGTGCTTCAAACTCTCTGGCTTGTGTTTGATATGTTTGACACCGGGTATACGTAGACTGTCACAGCAATCAAATCCAATTAAAGGAGAGATTCAGCATGGAACAAAATATGAATAACGTAAATGGACAAGCAGCAAATGTAGAGGGAAAGCTGGATAATATGGGGAGCGAAAAGAAAGATGAAATTCTTTCAAGCTTTGACGGATTTAAAGATTATTTAAGCGGAAAGGTTTCCATGGGACAGAAAATGGGCATGGATGAGGAGCAGCTTGCTAATACTGCTCAAAAGGTAGGCGATTATCTGGCTTCCAAAGAAGAACCGAGAAACCGTGAAGAAAAGCTTCTTCAGGAATTGTGGAAGGTAGGAACAGAAGAAGAAAAGCATAAGCTGTCTCATATGCTTGTAAAGCTTGTTGGCTAAAAAATATATATTAATGGCGAAGGCACCGGCCTTCGTCTTTTATTTTGCCTGAAAGCGCATAGATGAGTTTACAATAGTCAAAAATGGTCTATATATAGTTATCGCAGTCTAAGGAGCAGGGGGAGTCTTGGTGAAAAAGGTTCTGGGAAAAGTAAAAACAAAAAAGGTATGGATACCCATTTTGAGCCTTGTGCTGGTATTGGCAGCAACCATTATCTATCAATCCAATAAAACTTTGCCAAAGGGTCTTTCATTTGAGGGGGAAGTATATTCTGCAGAAGATGTTCAGTTCTTATACGATTTAACATATGAAAAAGAAAATGGCAAAAGAGAAAGTGAACAGCAGATCTTTCAGCGTATTATAGAAGCAGTTGACGAGGCAGAGGATTTTATAGTGATGGATATGTTTTTATTCAATAGCTTTAACGACGGTGATAAAGATTATCCTAATATTAGCGGTAAAATAACTGATAAGCTGATCGATAAAAAGCTTAGCCGCCCGAATATGGATATTACTGTGATCACAGATCGGATTAACAGCACCTATGGATCGCATGAAGTTCCGGAATTCCGGAAACTCAAAGAGAATGGCATAAATGTTGTTTATACTTCATTAGTTCCTTTAAGGGATTCAAATCCCATTTATTCGGCATTTTGGCGTGTGTTTATACAATGGTTTGGCCAGGGTGGAGAAGGCTGGCTGCCCAATCCGCTCGCAGAAAATGCACCTAAAGTGACATTCCGGTCTTATCTTGATCTTATGAACATAAAAGCAAATCACCGTAAAGTCTTTGTGACAGAAAAATCAGGGATTGTAACATCTGGAAATCCCCACAATGCCAGTGGATTTCACTCAAATATAGCATTTGAAGTAAAAGGGCCAATCTTAGGTGATCTCGTAAAAACCGAGCAGGCGGTGGCCGATTATTCAGCATCCGGCAAACTGGCAGATTTCAAGCCTGAAAAGAGCAACAAAACCGGCCCGCTTAAGGTCCAGGTACTGACTGAAGGAAAGATTTATAAACACATTCTGCAGGAAATTAATAAAGTTAAGAAAGGGGAAACCATCTGGCTTGGCATGTTTTATCTTGCTGACCGAAAAGTAGTTGATGCACTTAAAGAAGCAGCCGACCGGGGAGTTATAGTAAAAATGATCCTGGATCCCAACCAGAACGCTTTCGGATCTGAAAAAATTGGGCTGCCTAATATACCTGTTGCAGCTGAATTGGATAAACTAGGCCATGAAAACATAAATATCAAATGGTACAATACTGGATTTGAACAATACCATCCGAAAATCATGTATGTAACTGGCAAAGAAAAAAGTTTGATCATAGCTGGTTCAGCTAATTTTACAAAAAGAAATCTGGATGATTTAAACCTGGAGACAAATTTAAAAATCATTGCCCCAGCCCAATCCCAGGTTATAAGGGATGTTGACAGGTATTTTAATAAGCTTTGGAATAATAACGGTGCCATTTATACAAATAACTATTCATCCAATGAGAAAATGCCGGGGGTTAAATATATTACTTACAGACTGCAGAAGTTTACTCACTTTACAACATACTGACAAAAACATGAAACCTTTCTTATATAAATTCCGTTAATATAGGAGGGGTGAAATAATTGGAAAACATTTTAAATTTTCTTCCCATTTTTTGATAATTTCGTTACGATGAATGCAGGGGAGGAAAAGGAATGTATGAAATTGAAACAAGACCACAAAAGCCTTCCGCTAAAAAAATTATTTTTGCGGGGCTTTTGTTTGCTTTTACACTGATAACTTCGAGTGTCATCCTATTATTATATCCTTTTGCTTCAAAAGAGAAGGTATCTTACTTTAAAGGAGATCATCCGATTTTGTTTATGGGCAAACAAGCGGGAAATGCTTATATAGAAGGCAAAACGATCTACCTGCCGTTAACTTTTCTGCAGGAATTTGTTGACGAAGCTATTATTTTTGATGAACATTCACAATCTATCATTATTGCCACTACAAATAAAGTAGTGCAGCTGCCGTCTGAATCTTCGAGCTATTATGTGAATGAGAAACCTGTGAAATTTGACTTTTCTGTTGTTAAACAGATAGAAGGAAACAGGTATTTAGCGATTGAGCCCTTATTGGCTTTCTATCCAATAATTTATTCAATACTCTCTGATACAGGTGCAGTTTGGGTTAAAAAGAATGGAGAGACCTTTGCTGCCGGTAAAGTGCAGGAAAAAGATATTCGTGAAGAATTGCTCCGGCTGCGGACAAAAGCAAGCCTGGATTCTCCATATACGGCCACCGTATCTCCGAAAGAGAATGTATTTATAGAACAGGAAAAAGAAGACTACTATTTTATAAGAAAAGAAGACGGCAGAGCCGGCTATTTGAAAAAGAAATACATAAAAAAGGGAGAGAGAAAGGAGATAGCTATTTCTCTTGAAGAAGCAAAAAACACAGTGCCGAAAATGGAAGGTCCAATTCAGCTGACCTGGGAAGCTGTATATACAAAAAACCCGAATACTTCGAGCATCCCGAAGATGGCTGACGTGAATGTCATTTCACCAACATGGTTTGAGCTGGCGGACGGAAAAGGGGCTATCAAAAACCTGGGTTCGAAGGATTATGCAAAATGGGCCAAAAAACAGGGATACCAAATTTGGGGCTTGTTTTCAAATGCATTTGACCCTGAATTAACACATGAAGCTTTTGGTGTTTTTGAAACAAGGCAGAATATGATTCGCCAGCTTCTGCATTTCAGTCAATTATATGAATTAAACGGGATCAATCTTGACATTGAAAATGTTAATCCTGAAGACGGGCCTTTCATAACACAGTTTGTGAGGGAAGCCACTCCATATTTTCATGACGCAGGTTTAGTAGTGTCGATGGATATCACCTTCATTTCATCAAGCGGCAATTGGTCGGCTTTTTATGAAAGGGATAAGCTTGCCCGGATAGCAGATTACATGGTAGTCATGGCTTATGATGAGCATTGGGGCAGCTCTCAGGTTGCTGGAAGTGTTGCAAGCCTCCCGTGGGTGGAGAAAA
The DNA here is from genome assembly GCF_010628845.1 of Bacillus sp. 22-7. Lineage (NCBI taxonomy): Bacteria > Bacillati > Bacillota > Bacilli > Caryophanales > Bacillaceae > Bacillus > Bacillus sp. 22-7. Next base: position 7,607 of record NZ_NJQY01000035.1, read on the forward strand.
ACCTGAAACTTTTGCTAGAGGTTGTGCCCAATGAGAAATTAATATTGGGTGTGCCTTTATATACAAGATTATGGGAACAAAAATCAAATGGGGATGTTTCTTCCAAAGCCCTTTCTATGGGAAAAGTGAAAGAATGGCTCAGTCAAAATAAAATTACTCCGGTATACGATCCGGTAAGCGGGCAAAATTATGCGGAGCATTATTCAGAAAAAGATAAAGTCACATACAAAGTGTGGCTTGAAGATGAAATCTCACTGACAAAACGGGCTGAATTAGCAAAGAAATATCATTTGGCCGGTGTGGCAAGCTGGAGCAGGTACTTTGCTGATGAAACAGCCTGGTCTGCCTTAACTTTAACTAATAAGGAAGCAGCTAAAAAATGAAAGAAAGGCCGGAGAACATCCCGGCCTTATTTTTCTGCCTCGGCTTTAATGTGGCTAAAGGATTTTACGGAGAATAGACCTTTATCAGTTAATTTGAGTTCAGGGATAACTGGAAGCGCTAAAAATGAGAGCGTCAAAAACGGGTTGAATTCCATACTGCATCCGATTGTCATAAGTGCATGATTCAATTGGGATAAACGTGCATGGATAAATGAAGAATCCCGATCAGTCATGAGTCCTGCAATAGGCAGGGGCAGTTCGGCAAGAATTTTCCCATCCTGGACAACAGCAAGGCCGCCACTCATTGCTTCGGTATGCTTAATGGCAGCCAGCAAATCTTCATCAGAAGTGCCTGCTGCGACAATGTTATGGGAATCGTGGGCAACTGTTGAAGCAATCCCGCCTCTTGTAATCCCTAATCCCTTAACAATGCCAAGTCCAATGCTGCCTGTGCAATTGTGGCGCTCCACAACAGCCAGCTTTAAAAGATCACTTTGAGGATTTGGCTGGAAATATCCATCAATTGATTCTGTCTTTTCCACCAGGTGTCTGGTCACAATGCTGTTCGGTATAATGCCAATGATATTGCAGTCACCCTTGCCAATGCTAATACTTAAATCTTCATAGTTCAGGCTGCTGATTTTGACACTGTTCAAGATGGGTTCTGCAGGTGCAATTCTGTTTGGAACAGAATTCTTCATGGCCCCGTTTTCTGCAGCAAGTATTCCGCTCTTTAATACTTTATCAACCTTGATATTCCTGAGGTCATTAAGAAAAATCAAGTCGGCTTCATAACCGGGAGCAATAGCCCCTTTATCTTTCAGTCCGAAGCATTCTGCTGCATTCAGAGTAGCGATTTGTACCGCAAGGATAGGATCCATCCCTTCCTTAATGGCCATTCTGACATTATGGTCGATGCTGCCTTCATTGATCAGGTCATCCAGGTGCTTGTCATCTGTAACAAATAAACAGCGCCGTGCGTTTTGTTCGCTGACAGATTTGAGAAGTGACAATAAGTCTCTTGCTGCAGACCCTTCCCGCAGCATAACATACATCCCTTTCCGAATTCGGTCCAGTGCTTCTTCAGGAATGATGCATTCATGGTCTGTTCTTATGCCGGCAGCCATGTAAATATTGATTTCATCCGCATTAAGTCCTGCTGCATGCCCATCAATGCATTTCCCTTTGCTATAGGCTGCTTCCAGTTTTTTCAGCATATCATCAACGTTGTTCATAACAGCGGGATAATCCATAACTTCACCGAGCCCCAGCACTCTTGGGTGACTGTAATACTTTTCTAGATCCGTGTCACTGAGGGACGCGCCGGCATTTTCAAATGGAGTTGCAGGCACGCAGGATGGAAGCATAAAAAATACATCAAGCGGGATATCTTCCGAAGATTCCAGCATGAAATCAATGCCGTCAGTTCCGCTGACATTGGCTATTTCATGAGGGTCTGCAATCACAGTCGTTACTCCATGTGGGAGGACAACATTACTAAACTCGGCAGGAGTCACCATCGCCGACTCAATATGGACATGCCCATCAATAAAGCCGGGGGCGATATAGCTGCCCCCAGCATCAATAATTTCCTTGCCTTCATAGCTTCCTAAGCCAGCTATAAATCCATCGGAAATTGCTATGTCTTCCTCAATGATTTCACGTGTAAATACGTTTATAACTTTTCCGTTTTTAATAACCAGATCGGCAGGAGTTCTTTTGGCCGCCACATCAATTCTTTTTCGTAACGTTTCAATGGTAAGCTTCATTTGTACTCCTCGCTTTTTAAAAAATGGCCATCGTCAGATTAATGTCCGCCCATAATGAAATTAATAATAAAGGCAGCACTGACAAAATACATGATCCAATGGATTTGCTTATGCTTGCCTGTAAGAAGCTTGAGCAGTGTGTAAGAGATAAAGCCGAATGCCAGTCCCTGTGCGATACTGAAAGTTAAAGGCATGAGAACAATCGTTAAAAATACAGGAATAACATCCGTAAAGTCATCAAAGCTAATATGTTTTATTTCACTAAGCATTAAGGCGCCAACAAGAATAAGAATAGGCGCAGTGGCGACAGACGGTATGAAATAGATGAGCGGAGCAAAAATGAGCGAAAGGAAAAATAGTACAGCTACAGTTAAAGAAGTTAAGCCAGTGCGTCCGCCTTCCGAGATCCCTGTGGCGTTTTCCACATAAGCGTTTAAAGCAGTGCTTCCGAAGGCTGCACTTGCCATCGTTCCAACTGCATCTGCCTGAAGGGCACGATCCAGGTTTTCAATTTTTCCATTTTCATCTGTGAGGCCGGCTTTTCTTGATAATCCGATGAGGGTAGCTAAATTGTCAAATAATTCTACGATCGTAAAGGAAAAAATGACTGAGATGATGCCATATTTTACTGCTCCCATAATATCCATAGCTAAAAACGTCTCAGACATGCTAGGGAGATTGAGGGAAACGATGTCACCTACGGCTTTTGGATAGGCAATAAAGCCAACAATCATGGCTGCTGCACTTGTACCCAAGATACTAATAAGCAGGGCGCCTTTTACTTTCTTTGCCATCAGGAGGGCGGCAATAATTAATCCGAATAAGGCAAGAAGCGGTCCCTTGCTTGTGATGCTTCCCAGGCCGACAAATGTAGCTTCATTAGCGACCACAAGTTCTGCATTTTTCAACCCGATAAAAGCAATAAACAAACCAATTCCAACACCTATGGCTGACTTTAAGACATCCGGGACACCATCTACAATCTTCTGCCGGACTCCGGTAACAGTTAAAATTAAAAACACAATCCCCGATATAAATACAGCACCAAGCGCTGTTTGCCAGGAAAGACCCTGACCAAGTACAACTGTATAGGCAAAAAAGGCATTCAGCCCCATACCCGGGGCAACTGCTACAGGGAAATTTGCCCACAGTGCCATTAGAAGAGTACAGAAGACACTTGCGTAAATAGTTGCAGCCAATGCGGCTTCTTTTGGTATTCCTGCATCAGCTAAGATAATCGGGTTGACAAAGATGATATAACTCATTGTCATAAATGAAGTAATGCCTGCCAGTATTTCTGTCTTAACATTTGTGTTCCGTTCGGAAAGCTTAAAGAGCCGTTCTAAGAGGTTCGCATTAGAGGCAGGCGGAAGGCCCGACCCAAGATCCTTTTCAATCATCGACATGAAAGGTCACTCCTTATTCATGGTTAATGTTCATCCTGAGACACGAACTGACTTGACCATGGAATAGGCGGGAGATCTATTTTCTTGAGGTTAGATGGGTTCAATAAAAACATCCATAATTCCACCGCATATTCCGCCATCTTCATAAAACAGCCCTTTTGTTAAATCAACGCGCTTTTGAGTTGGGGTATTTGTTTGTATGACCTGAAAAGCCTTCTCAATTACTTCTGCTTCACCGCAGCCTCCGCCAATTGTTCCTTCGATTCTTCCGCAGGGGAACACAATCATTCGGCTTCCAGTTTTTCTTGGGGTAGAGCCCTTCGTGCGGATAATTGTAGCGAGTGCTGCTTTCTCACCTCCTTTCCTGATATCGAGGGTGCGCTTTATAAGCTGCATTTGGTCCATTTGCCAGCCCCCTCATGGAAACCCATTTTTGCAAATCTTTTAATTTGCGAACTTAAGGAATCTCCTGATTTTTGATTTTTCACTTTCAGAATTTCTGCCATGATACTGACTGCAATTTCTGCAGGAGTTTCAGCACCAATATCGAGACCCACAGGGGTGTATAAATTTTCAAAGCTTTCATCCGGAAAATCCCGCTGAAGTTCTTCAAATACACCCGAAATACGTCTTCTGCTGCCGATCATGCCAATATATCCTGCCTGACATTTCCTTTTTAAAAGTTCATCCAAACTGAGAACGTCATACTTATGTCCCCGGGTAAGAAGGAGAATATAAGTTTTTTCTGAAATGTCGACATGCCTGAAATAATCCAGATAGGATTGGCAAACCACTTCATTTGCATTTGGAAAGCGTTCTCTGTTTGCAAACTCTTTCCGATCATCTATTACTGTCACGAAAAATCCGAGCATACGTCCCATTTCTGCCACGGGTTCACACACATGGCCGGCACCGGCTACTATCATATGAAGAGGAGAAGGGAAGTACTCAGCAAAACATTCAACTAAACGATCCTTCCACATAAATCTCACAGTGCCGGACCGTTTTTTGGTGACCAGTTTATTGCAATGTACCAATAATAAATCCCTCACATCCAGGGGCAGAAGGGAGGCTTCAGTGCAGAAATCTCCGTCTGGCCATAATAAAGCTTTCACTCCAATGAGTTCTTCATCAGGATAATCTGTTATAGTCAGCAGAAATGTATCTTTCCGGTTTTTGATTGATTCTTCTAATCTGGCAAATAAACTGCGGCTCATCAATAGGATCACCTTGAGGATTGGACTTTTTGTTTTTTGAGATCTTTTAATGCATTAAACACTCTTTCTGGAGTAGCGGGCAGATGGCGGATTCTGGCTCCTGTTGCATCATATATGGCTGACATGATGGCAGCAATAATCGGAATCATCACCACTTCTCCGATTCCCTTCGCCCCAAAGGGCCCTGATTGTTCAGGCTCTTCTACCGGAAAGGTCTCAATCAAAGGAGTCTCTCGAATAGTAGGGATGATATAATCAGTGAAATTCCGCGTTTTATGATAACCATTTTCGATCAGTACATCTTCATAAAGGGTATAGCCGATGCCCATTACGGCTCCGCCTTCAGTCTGGCCCTCCAGCCCCTGCGGATTAATGACTTTGCCCGCATCCGGGATGGATACAACCCGCAGAACTTCTGTTTCACCTGTTAAAGTATCAACTTCCACCATCACTACATGTGTCAAATATCCGTATAAATGGTGGGGAGCACCGCCGGAACCTTTGATTTCTTCTTTTTCTTTCGGCAGGTAGAAGTGACCTTCTACTCTAGTTGCCTGATGATGATCATAAAGGTATTTATAGATAGACTTATAAGGTATGATCTCTCCATGGGCTGAAATATGGTTCGGTTTTAAATCAATTTGAGAAGAATCTAAATTCAGCATTTCAGCAGCAGTTTGAATAAGAAGCTCAGTCATCCTGGGTGCTGCTGCCGCAACAGCTCTTCCACCGGTATAGGTAGAGCGGGATGCAGTTACAGTACCGCCATCAAGTGTTTTTTGTGTATCACCTTGAACGATTTTAATATTGCTGATATCACAGTTCAGCATTTCAGCGGCTATCTGGGCATAGGCGGTGCTATTGCCTCCTCCGATCTCCTCGCATCCCACACCTACAAGGAATGTTCCATCCGGCAGAAGTTCAATAGAGGCGGCACCATAGTCAGGAAGGCCAATGCCCATTCCGATGCCATGAAAGGATGTTGCAACGGAAACTCCCCGTTTTTTCCATGGCTCACTTACTTCGGATTTATACTTTTCCCGGTTCTTCCACAGCTCACAATTCTCTGCTGTTTCCAGGGTTTTATAGGTGCCAACACTGGATTTCACAATATGGCCGACACTTGAAACCTCCCCCTGGTGATAGACATTTTTTTTGCGCAATTCGATAGGGTCCATTCCCAGCTTTTCTGCAATCATGTCCATATGTGTTTCAATTCCCATGCATACCTGATTGACGCCAAACCCTCTGAAAGCACCGGCAATGCCATTATTGGTATACACACAGAAGCCTTCGAGATCCACATTGGGAATTTTATAAGGGCCGCATGAATGTTCGATCGCCAATGCAATGACTGCCCCTCCAAGTGATGCATAAGCACCAGTATCTCCAATGGCTTTAACCTGATTGGCAAGAAGTGTCCCGTCTTTTTTAGCAGCGGTCTTCATCTGAACTTTAAAAGGATGCCTTTTTATACCCGCAATGACAGACTCTTCCCGGCTCAAATGGATTTTTACAGGCCGTCCCTTTGTATGCAGTGCAAGGAGGGCAAGGTATATTTGAACCGTGATCTCATCCTTCCCGCCGAAAGCACCGCCAATTGGGCTTGAAATGACTCTTATTCTTTCAGGATTATAAGCCAGGGACCTCGCAATTTGCATTCGATCGCGGTATGCGTATTGGCCAGGGCAGCGAATCGTTAGGAACCCTTCGTCATCCATTACCCCCCAGCCGCCTTCTGTTTCGATAAAAGCATGCATTTGCCGGGGAGAGTAGAAGGTATTCTCTACAATGATGTCAGCTTCCTCGAAGGCCTTCTCAATGTTTCCGTTATTAATTTTGACATGGCTGTGCAGATTGCCATCCGGATGAAGCTTCGGAGCAGAATCTGTCAGGGCATATTCAGCATCTGCGACAACCTCGATGGGCTCATAATCCACTTTAATTAAACTCAAAGCCTGTTCGGCGATTTCCAGTGTTTCTGCAGCTACCAGGGCTACAGCGTCCCCTGTGCACCGGACGACATCAGAACACAGAACAGGCTGGTCGGGAACCACAATCCCAAATCCATTAAAGCCGGGAATATCTTTATGGGTTAGTACGCATATAACACCAGGCAGATTTTTGGCTGCTTCAATATCAATGGAATTAATTTTTGCGTGCGGATACTCAGACCGCAGCACTTTGCCCCAAACCATATTGTCAAAATGGTAATCGGTCATATATTTTAATTCTCCGGTTACTTTTTCCGGGCCATCAATTCTTTTCACCCTTTTTCCAACCCATTTGGTGTTCACTGGTTATTCCACCTCCTGATTAAACGGTACAATCCTCTTTCTAATAAAGCGCTCGCCATATCCCTTCTATATGTAGCGGTTGCTCTTCCATCTGTGATAGGCATGACCTCTTTCCAGGCAATTTTGGCGATATTCCGGATTAATTCATCGTTAAGCGTTCCCAGGGGAAGCATAGATTCACACTTGCGTGCCCGGATAATAGTTGGTGCCACAGATCCGAAAGCGATTTTTCCTTCCCTGCATTTCAGATCCTGGTCCATTGTGAGTGAAATAGCAACATTCACAATGGAAATAGATTGTGCTTTGCGGGGTCCGAGCTTCTGGAAAATGCCTATTTCATTTGGTTTTTGCGGTTTTATGAGGATTTTTGTGATCATTTCATTTTCTTTTAAAACTGTCCTGCCGGGACCAAGGATAAACTCTTCGATTGGAAGGATTCGTTTATTCGACATAGAAGTGAGTTCAAGCCTTGCTCCAAGAACATACAAAGCCGGAAGGGTATCGCCTGCAGGAGAGGCAGTGCCAATATTGCCGCCGATGGTTCCCATATTCTGCATCTGAGTGGCGCCGACTTCCCTCGCTGCATCCACGAGAACATCCGCTTTTCTTTGCAGAAGCGGAGAATGAATAATATCCGTATGTGTGGTCAATGGGCCTATTTGAATACAATCTTCACTTTCATTGATATACCGCAGCTCATTTAAGTTTTTTATATTGATCCAAATCTCCGGCCGCCATTTGCCTTCCTTCATCCGGACTGCAGCATCTGTACCGCCTGCTATCAATCTATGAATCCTGCCTTCCTCGGATAGCTGCATCAGACATTCGGATAGAGAGGAAGGGGTAATCATGTCAATCTCTGAAACAAGCATCGGCTTACCTCCTGGTATATTTATTAAGCGCATTTATATAATCTTCCTGATGATTCAGGTTGAGATGAATCTGCTCATCTTCCACTGGCACCTCAAGGAGGAATTTTTCATGCTGCTGAATTACATGTCTCAAGCCCATTTTCTCTTCCTTTAACGATAAAAGCTCGTTCCTCAATCCAGAGGAAAAGAGGATTGGGTGACCTCTTTTGCCCTGGTGGCTGGGGACTGCAATCAGGCAGCGACTTCTTCTAAGATTCCCGGCGAGCTTATTAATGATGACAGAATGAAGCGGCTGGTCCACGGATGTAATCAGAATCGTTTCTGATAACGTGTCTGCAGCTTTCACCCCTGCAATGATGGACGAGCATTTACCATCTTGAAAATGTTCATTTATTATCAATTTAGCAGAATACTTTTTTGCGATTGAAAGGAATTTTTCAGCTTCATATCCCAATACAACTACAATATCTGTGAACACCGATTTTTTGAGAGTATTGAGCTGATGCTCGAATAATGTCGTTCCATTCCATGGCAGCAGTCCTTTTAGAGTACCCATTCTGCTGGAATGGCCCGCTGCAAGCAAAATGGCTGTATGTGTCATGGACTACCTCATTGTTTCCGGCTCAGATATCTTTTGGCTGGCAGCTGTCTGAACGGCCTTAATGATTTTGGTATAGCCTGTACAGCGGCATAGGTTGCCTCCTAATGCAGTTTTAATATCCTCGACGGATGGAACATGGTCAATTCCATCCAAGAAAGCTTTTGCTGATACGATGATTCCCGGAGTACAATAGCCGCATTGTGTTGCTCCTTCAGCTATAAATGATTCCTGAATCACATCCAGATTTGGTGATAATCCGACTCCTTCACAAGTGGTGATCACCTGGTTTTCAGCCTGGCCAGCGAGGACAAGACAGGAACATACAACCTCATTATCGATTAAAACAGAGCATGATCCGCATTCTCCCTTTCCGCAGCATTCCTTGCTGGCAGTCAGACCCAGATCCTCCCTCAAAACATCAAGGAGCGTTTTCGCAGGCGGGCAAAGGACCGTACATTCCTTTCCATTAACAATAAATTGAATACTTTTCAAATCTTCGCCTCCTCATAGATTATGAAACTATAATGGCAATGAAAAAATAGTGTGAGCAGTTTGTAGGGATATTAGTCTGGCGAGCAAGCAGAGGTATTTAAATTATGATATTATGCTTCTTCTTCTAAATAGACTAATAAGCACAAAAAAATTCCTGCACAAAAGGTTCCCTGTTTGAAGTCCACAGGAAATATACCTTTCGTAGATAGGAATTCCGGTTCCCGGTAGAAACCCTCAAACCGATTATTGAGGTTATACGAAAAATTCTATTTAATTTTTCATAGTGCTGTAGGGAGGTTTTATTGGAACAATTATAGAAATAGAGGGGGAGTTGATTTGTAGTGTAATAGTTAAGTCAATATTTTGTCAAGTACGAATTTTCTGAAAAAAGATATTGACTTATAAAATAGCCTTGTTTAATATATTGATTAACAGGAGGATTACATGACTGTTTCTACCTCAAAATTATCTCAGACCATAAAAAAAGATCTCGCTTATCTCTATAATCGTGTGAACCAGGAGATCTATGGAACAGGCGTAAAAAAACAGCGTATTGAAACTTTTGATGATAGAGTCATCATCTTTGCCCAGCATAAGCGTGTTCAGGCACTGCATATGCTGAGCCAGAACTTCCATCACCTGACCATTTCGGTTGATTCAGCATTGATTGTTGAATTCAAATCGCTTTTTAAAGGGATGATTGAAGATGCTCTTCATTTGAAAGTCAAGACGATTTTAAAAGATTATGATCCTGTTACTGAAGAAGCATGCACCATTATTTATTTTGAAGAATAGCAGTTTTACATTATGTTAGGGAGAGCTGTGCATGCCGCAGTTTTTCTTAAACCTGAATATAGGAGCGGTTCCTTTGTCTTTTGTTTAACGGAAGCTGAATGAAACCGCAGTAATAGAACATCTATGGTTTACTTTGATGTTATCTATTGCTGCGGTTTTTTTTATACAAATTTTTCTTTTGGGAGGTGATGCCGTTTTTTAAAAGCTGGAGTAGGCTATGGCATAACAAAGAATTAAACCTGGGGGGAAAATCTTTGGAGAAGCTAAATCCTTGGAAGGTAGGGACTTTGGGATTTCAGCATGTGCTAGCCATGTATGCAGGTGCTGTCATTGTACCGCTGATTGTGGGACCGGCAATTGGGCTTAATGCCCAGCAGCTTGCTTACTTAATATCGATTGATTTGTTTACCTGCGGGATTGCTACATTGCTTCAAGTTATAGGGGGGAAGCATTTTGGCATTAGGCTGCCTGTCATTCTGGGATGTACTTTTACAGCAGTCGGCCCGATGATTGCCATCGGGAATTTGCAGGGCATTACTGCCATTTACGGGGCTATTATTGCTTCAGGTATTATCGTCATGATTCTATCACAATTTATGAGTAAAATTATGAGGTTTTTCCCGCCGGTCGTTACCGGTTCAGTCGTCGCTATTATCGGGGTATCACTGATTCCTGTTGCCATGAATAATGCTGCAGGCGGGCTGGGATCACCTGATTTTGGAAGCTCGAAAAATCTATTCCTGGCTGCATTTACACTGGTCCTGATTATTTTAATGAACAGGTTTTTTAAAGGCTATATGAAAGCGATCTCTGTCCTGCTGTCATTGGTGGCAGGGACAATAGCAGCTTACTTTATGGGGCTTGTCAGTTTTGCCGAAGTCAGCCAGGCTTCCTGGTTTCATGTCGTTCAGCCGTTTTATTTCGGATTCCCGACATTCAATGCCTCAGCCATCCTTACGATGACTTTAGTAGCAATTGTGAGCATGATTGAATCTACTGGAGTATTTCTTGCTCTCGGAGATGTCTGTGAAAGAAAACTGGACTCTAAAGACATTAAGAAAGGGCTGCGTGCAGAAGGACTGGCTGTTGTTATAGGGGGCATTTTTAACGCGTTTCCTTATACCTCCTTTTCCCAGAATGTGGGGCTGGTAGCTTTGACTAAAGTAAAAACACGGAATGTTGTTATCGCAGCTGGTGTCATATTGATGACTTTAGGTCTTTTGCCTAAAGTGGCTGCTCTGACTACGATTATTCCTATGGCTGTCCTTGGAGGAGCCATGATTCCGATGTTTGGGATGGTTATCTCATCAGGAATCAGAATGCTTTCTGCAGTGGATTTCAGCAAAAATGAAAACTTGCTGATTGTTGCCTGTTCAATAGGAATTGGACTTGGTTCGGCAGTTGTACCGCAGATTTTTGAGAGTCTGCCGACAAGTGCACGCCTGCTGGTTGAAAATGGAATCGTACTGGGAAGCATCACAGCAATTTTATTAAATTTGGTATTTAATTATAAAGATTTAAATATAAGTGAAAGTGAAAGAATCGAACAGCTGAAAGGAGATCACTCAGCTGAAATGATTTAATAGCAGCTGCTGTAACCATCTGCCTCTTATTTTGAGGCAGAAATCAAATTAATAGATAGGAGCAGTGTAAATGGATTTAATTCTGAAAAATGCAAATATTCCGCAGGGAGATCGTCAGGTTTTAACGAATATTCTAGTAAACGAGGGAAAGATTGTTGGCTACACGAATGACATTTCTTTTCTGAATGCAGCCAAGGTTATTGATATTCAAGGAAAATTAGTTGTTCCAGGCTGTATTGATCCACATACCCACTTTATGGATCCCGGGTTTACTCACAGAGAAACATTTGCAACCGGCAGCCGTTCTGCAGCTGCTGGAGGCTTGACAACCATTATCGATATGCCATGCTGCAGCAAGCCATCTGTTCGGGATGGGGATAGCTTCAATAAAAAAATCGGTCCAATCAGAGATCAGGCTTATATTGATTACTGCTTCTGGGGCGGCATGACTGGTGAAGATGCACGTGAAGGCTGGATTGATAATATTTACCCTCAGATAGACCAGGGAGTTGTTGCATTTAAAGTTTACATGACTCCTTCTGTGCCTACCTTCCCTAAAGTATCTGACGCAGAAATGCTGGAGATTTTTAAAAACGTTGCAAAAACCGGTCTTCCTATTGGTGTTCATGCTGAAAACTATGATATCTGCACATTCAATTCGAAAAAACTTGAAAAAGAAGGCCGCCTTGACGGACCGGCATGGGCTGAAGCTCGTTCAAGCCTCGCTGAGAAAGTGGCCATTGAACTGATTCTCAGCTTCGCGGAAGCTACAGACGCACGTGTACATGTCGTACATATGAGCACAAAGGAAGGCGTCGAGCTGGTAAAAGCTGCAAAGAAGCGTGGTGTCAAGGTTACAGCTGAAACCTGCCCTCACTACCTTGTTTTAAATGCTCAGGATTCCATGTCAGAGCGGGGCTCCTATGCCAAAATTGCTCCTCCGCTGCGAGGAAAAGAGGATAACGAATCCCACTGGCAGGCACTGGCTGATGGAACAATCGACTTCGTCGGAACCGACCATGCCCCATATGAAATTGCCACCGAAAAGGATTATCCAGGTGCAACGATTTGGAACACCTTCCCTGGCATTCCGGGTGTAGAAACGATGGTGCCGATCCTTGTCAGTGAAGGCTTAAATAAAGGACGCATATCCTTATCGAGATTTGTAGAAGTAACGAGCCGTAATGCCGCCATTCATTATGGAATTTACCCTAAGAAAGGCTCAATGGAAATTGGCAGCGATGCTGATTTCACGGTTATCGACCTTGAAAAAGAGTATGTAATTGATGAACAGAAAACAGAATCAATGGCTAAATACAACCCGCTGCATGGCATGAAACTAAAAGGGAAGCCAGTACAAACCATTATCCGCGGAAGCGTGGTCTTCGAAGAAGATAAGGGGATAGTTGGAGAAGCGGGATATGGAGAATATGTTCCTCGTCAAAGCATCCAGAGACTTGAAAGAACATTGAAGTATGAAAAATACGAGGCGGTAAATGTGAAAACAAAAGATCCTGTAGCACAGCAATAAATATATATCGAGGGAGGCTGAAGGGATTGGAACTTAGGGGAAAAAAGCACTGTGTAGTCATTATTGATATGTTAAACGACTTTATCGGTGAAAAAGCAGCATTAAGGTGTGAAAATGGCGAAAAAATTGTTCCTAAAATTCAAGAACTTATTGAATTCGCACATAATCACAATATTCAGGTTGTGCATGTTCAGGAAGCTCACAGAAAGAATGACCGTGATTTCCGTGTAAGACCTGTCCATGCAGTAAAAGGAACCTGGGGTTCGGAGTTCATTCCAGAGCTTCAGCCCGATGAGAGCAAAGGAGATTATGTGGTCCAAAAGAGGCGGCATAGTGCATTCAGTTATACTGATTTTGATCTCTTCCTGAGAGAAGAAGAAATTGATACGGTCGTCCTTACTGGAGTCTGGACCAATGTATGTGTACGCAGTACCGCCTCTGATGCCTTGTATCATGGCTATAATGTGATTTGCGTATCAGATGCCACCGCTTCGCAGGATGATGATATGCACGTATCAGGTCTAAGGGACATTGACATTTTCGGAGATATATTATCAACAGAAGAATACAAAGAACTGGCTAAAAAGAAATTCTCCCAAGACGAATCCGTTGTATAACTCTTCTCAAGTTCCAAGGAAAAAACGAATTTTAGTGGGCATAACCGGAGCAAGCGGATCATTGTATGCATATACACTGATCCGAGCTCTTCATCAATTAGAGATCGAAACGCATTTAATTGCTACGGAGATGGGAGAAAAAGTAATGCAATTTGAATGCGGGATCAAGATGGACGAGCTGAAGGAATATGCCGCTATCCACAGCAACCGGAATCTTTTCGCTGCGGTTGCCAGCGGATCCTTTAAAACAGACGGAATGGTGATTGTGCCATGTTCGATGAATACATTGGGTGCTATTGCAAATGGAGTCGGCGATACGCTTCTAAGCAGGGCTGCCAGTGTGGTTTTAAAGGAGAATAGAAAGTTTATTATTGTTCCGAGAGAAGCCCCTTTTAATTTGATTCACCTGCGCAATATGACTCTCCTTGCTGAGAGCGGGGCTTGCATAATGCCAGCATCTCCAGGCTTTTATCATAAGCCGACGGAAATCTGGGAGCTGGCCAACTTTATGGTGGCGAGGATATTGGACATGCTGGATATTGACCATGAGCTCTTGGAGAGATGGGGGGAAAAGGCATGAACCCTGTAACAATGAGGGCTTTGCTGGACAGATGGGATAGCATGGGACTTCTTTATCGGGTGAAAAAAGAGGTGGACCCTCTCTATGAACTGGGAGCAGTGATAAACACGAAAAATGGCAGACAGCCTTTCTTATTTCAGAAAATCAAAGGCTATCAATCTTCCATGGCTGCCGGTTTGGGAGGAGACAGAGAGCTTTTGGCTGACAGCATGGGAATCACCCCATCTGAACTTATTCCTAAAATCATTGAATCAATTGTGAATCCTATTCCGACAACTTTAAGGCAAACTGGTCCTGTCCAGGAGAATCTTGTAACCGGGGAATTCGACCTGGCAGATTTGTTTCCTATCCCAACCTATCATGCAGAAGACTCAGGTGCATATTATGTGGCAGGAATTCTGGTAGTTAAAGACTTATCCGGCAAAAAGAGGTATACCTCGATTCGCAGGATGCAATACCTTGGCGGTAATCGAACGAACATTCTTATAACCTCACCGGAACTGATGGAGCAATATGCCCATTATGAAAGCATCGGCGAACCGATGGAGGTGGCTGTTATGTTTGGTGTTGTTCCAGCGGTTGTCCTAAGTTCTCAGATCAGTACGCATTTGTACCATACCGACAAATTGGATGTAGCAGGTGCACTGCTTGGCCAGTCTCTGGATGTGGTTCAGTGCAAAACGGTCGATTTGGAAGTGCTGGCTGATGCGGAAATTGTTCTGGAAGGCAAGATGCTTCCATTTGAAAGAGAACTGGAAGGTCCGTTTGGCGAACTGGCCGGTTATTATGGCACCAGAACGCCACAGCCGATAGTAGAATTTTCAGCCGTTACTTACCGGAATAACGCTATCTCACAGACTATTTTTCCATCAAGTTATGAAGAAAGGCTGCCAATGGCGCTTGTTAGGGAAGCTACACTTTTAAGCACCGTCAGGCAGGTTGTTCCAAATATCAAAGCTGTACATATCCCGATGGGCGGTGTCGCCCGCTATCATGCAGTCATACAAATTGAAAAGAAGCATGATGGTGACGGCAAACAGGCGGCACTTGCAGCTTTTGCAAGCGATAAGGATTTAAAGCATGTGGTTGTTGTGAATGATGACGTCGATATCTTTGATTCGGATGATGTTGAGTGGGCTATTGCGACAAGAGTGCAGGCGGGGGATGATATTTTTATCGTACAGGGTGCGAAGGGATCACCGCTCGAGTCTTCCCATCATTTAAAAGGAGTCAGTGATAAGATGGGCATCGATGCCACCTATCCGCTTGGAAAAGAAGAGTTATTTAAAAGAACTTCAATCCCCATTGAAGTGAATCTTGAAGACTATCTTTAAGCTTTTGCAGTAGAGGAGGTCAAAAATGAAGGCAATTGGCTTGATAGAAACTAGGGGCTTGACAGCAGCTATTGAAGCGCTGGACGCAATGGCAAAAGCAGCAAATGTCAGCTTAGTAGATTTAAAGAGAGTCGGATCCGGACTTGTCACCGTCATTATTGAAGGGGATGTGGCAGCAGTCACAGCTGCTGTTGAGGTTGGGAAGACTGCTCACACCACGGCTGGAGGAGAACTGGTTTCGGCAAATGTAATACCCCGCCCTCATTCAGAACTTCGTAAAATTTTATAAGAGTATGTGTCAAAAGTGGAGGTGCATAATGTGTGTCTGACTTTATTAAAAGTGTTGTAGAAGAAGTAATGAAGCCCTACAGCAAGCAAAAAGAAAATCCTATTAATGGAGCTCCCAGTTTTCCCCCGCCCCGCAGCCAGCCGGGATTGAAGTCGGGTATACCGGGCATAAACCGGCCAAATTATCAGAAAGAAAAAATGAAAAAAAGAATAGCTGTTAATCATGCGGATGCGCCACAGTCTGCTAATCCACACCAAAACGTTAGAAGGCAGACAGTTTCACTTTCTTCACCCATGCCTTCCGCTAAAGAAAAAATTGCACAGCTTCAGACCCTGTCCCTGGTACAAGGGAAACAGCGGGTTACTGCCAGGGCTGAATCCGCTGAAACAAAACCCGGCCGAAATGCAAGAGAAAGCCAGCTTATCGGACAAACGCCGGAGGGTGTGAAAGTCTGGCTATTCTCTGATCTTCACCCCACCTTGGAAGGCTCCTTCCAGCGGGAATTAAAAACAGCCTCCATCGGGGTAGTGACTGCAAAAAAATGTACGCCCGGACAGCTATTTTTACTGAATGACCTTTTAAGAGAGTTTCCTTCTTTAAAATATTGCCTGTCATGGGACAAAAACAGCGGGCAATCCTTTTCGCTGGAGCTTTATGAAGAGGATTATGAAGTACTGTTAAACGCCTTAAAGAGCTTCTTCAAAAAACTTTCCCAAAAATCATTTAAAACGATTACAGCACATAAAGAAAAATCCCCCAGTCCGTGGCTTACAAAACAATTAGGGATTAACTCGTCAATTGGCGGTGTAGCTGTCATTGAAGGAATTGACTATTATTCGGGTATTTTGCTCCTTGACCGGCACATGAAAAAAAATACGGCTGAACACATCAATTTTTTAATAGAGAAGGAATATGTGCTTCTTCACGGTCAGTTTGATGAGGTATCCCGGATCACGGATCTGCTTTGTAAGGAATTCGACAGGATTAAATAAGGCTTGGCCAGCAGCACAGTCACAGATCAGCTCAATAATTCCAGAAAATTTAGCCGGTCTGACAATTTCATATGAGGAGGATTTTTCAGTTGCAAGCATTGGGTTTGATTGAAACCGTTGGTTATTCAACAGCAGTTTCTGCTGCAGATGCAGCCGTAAAAGCAGCAGATGTAGAAATTGTAGGAATTGAAAAAGTAATAGGAGTGGATGGCTACCTTGGCGTCACAATCCATTTTAACGGTGATGTTGCGGCTGTAAAGTCTGCAGTCGATGCCGGTGTGAGTTCAGCAGAGAGAATAGGAAAAGTAATTTCTGCTCATGTAATCCCGCGTGCACACAGTGAAGTGGCAGGGAAGCTGCTTCCGAATTTCAAACTGAAAGACATGCATCCGGAAGCAGGTGCTGAAAAAGAGGTTAAATCCGTAGATAAGCCACATGAAAAAAAGCAAGTTAAAAAACAAATTGAACCTGATGAAAATGATAATGATAAACCATCAGTTTAATAAACTTAAGGAGGAAACACACAATGGGTGAAGCATTGGGATTAATCGAGACGAAAGGCCTTGTTGGCGCAGTAGAGGCAGCGGATGCAATGGTTAAAGCAGCAAATGTGGAGATCTGCGGATATGAAAAAGTGGGATTTGGTCTTGTAACAGTTATGGTCAGAGGAGATGTTGGAGCGGTTAAAGCAGCGACCGATGCAGGAGCCGAAGCTGCCAGCCGAGTAGGAGAACTCATCTCGGTCCATGTCATTCCGAGACCGCACAGCGAAGTTGAAAGAGCTCTATTATCAAAAAATATCGGTGAATAAGCATGAGGAGCAAAAAGCAGAGTGTTATGGCAAAAAACACTCTGCAGGCGCTTTATATGCGAAATGAAAACTGGAGAGACAGAAAACCTCATATCCTGGCTCTATTAACCTCTCATTTGATAGGAATGGATCCGGGATTTTCTTACTTGAAAAAGTTAACAGAGGAAGATATTACACTTAGAATGACTGCTGAAGAAGAATTGCTGACCCAATTTCCGCTTGAGGAGTTAGTTTCTCTGACCGGAAATGACGATTGGATCTCTGCTTCCATGATTAATGATCAGCTTCTTGATCAGTTTGATGAAATTCTTTTGCCAATTCTATCATTTTCTCTGATAGCAGATCTATTGAACTGTAACGAACAAAGGCCTTTGGTGCGGATTATACTAATGGGTTTATTAAAAGGAAAACGGGTCACGGCGTTGAAGGCTGGAGGTGATCCTTTCAGTCAGTATTGGAAACTGAAAGGAATGGATAAAGGGCCGGACATATTAAAAAGAAAGCTTAATGGGCAGATGGCAGAGCTGAAGGTGCTTGGCATAAGATTAATAGATTTCAATGATAGGGCAGACTTTGCTGTTCATCAAATGAAGAAAACGGTTATTACCGATGAGACAGTCCGGTTTGCCTATTTGAACAATCTTGATCAGCTGACTGTTCCAAAAGGGGCTATCATAACCCCCCTGGCAAAAGATACAGCAAAGGAACTTAAGATCGAAATTATTTTACATTAAGGGGTAGGTCTTTATGCAAATGGGAATAGTGGTTGGCCGTGTAACTGCCACAAGAAAAGATGATAATCTGGTGGGCACAAAACTATTAATTACCCAGCCTATAGGATTGGACGGCTCAATGTTACCGAACCCCATTATAACCGTTGATACTGTTGGTGCCGGCATTGGCGAGAAAGTCATCTATGTGACTGGAAGCATGGCATCAAGAGCGGTTCAGAATAAAGATGCACCTATCGATGCTGCCATTATCGGAATTATTGACAGTGTAGAAGGAATGGAAACAGGGGGTTAATAAATGGATGCAAAAAATATCAAAAAGGCAGTGCAGTACCGCAAGCTTATTGATGTTTTGCTTGATTCCAGCCAGTATGCCGATGTAGTTCTGAAAGGGGGATACTTTATTAATGTAATCACCCGTGAGATCTATGAAGCAGACGTTGCGATGAAAGGCGAATATATATTAATGGCAGGGGACGCAAAAGACTTAATTGGGCCAAAAACGATAGTTGAAAACATTCAGGGGAAATTCGTTTGTCCAGGGTTCATTGATTCTCATATGCATTTTGAGAGTGCGATGCTGACTTGTACGGAATTCTCCAAGCTTTCCATTCCGACAGGAACCACCACGCTGATAGGTGATCCGCATGAAATAGGGAACGTCCTGGGTGTTCACGGAATGCAGGCAATGATTGAAGAAGCTAAGACACTTCCAAACCGGGTATTATTCACGGTACCTTGTGCTGTGCCTGATGCTCCCGGTCTTGAAACATCCGGCTTTGATGTGACATCAAAGGATATGAAAGAGCTCCTGGCAGACCCATATGTGCAGGGAATTGGGGAGATTCAAAGCTTCAGCAATATAGGTCCCGTGTATGAGCATGCACCGGAATTAATAGACGATCTTGTTGCCGCAGTTTCATATGCAAACAGCATAGGAAAAACCGTTGAAGGGAACGCCCCAGGATTGTTTGGCAAAGAGCTTGCCGCCCATATTATCAGCGGAGGTAACCATGTGTCCTGCCATGAAACTACAACGAAAGAAGAAACAGTCGAAAAGCTGCGCAATGGCGTAAGTGTGTTCATGCGTGAAGGATCTTCCCAAAGGAATATGGCAGACTGTATTCGTGCCATAACAGAGGATGGGCTGGATTCCCGCCGTGCAATCCTCGTATCAGATGATATGGTGCCTGCTGATCTATTAAATTACGGACATATGAATGATATCGTCCGCCGAACCATTGCAGTGGGGATTGATCCAGTGGAAGCCATTCAAATGGCGACCATTAATCCTGCCACCCACTTTGGCTTTAAGGATGTGGGGGTCATTGCACCAGGCAAAAGAGCAGATGTCGTTGTGATCAGTGATCTGAACAATATGACAATTGATCAGGTATACCTGGCAGGGAAAAAAGCAGCTGAAAAAGGCGAATTAACTATAGATATTGCTCCTTACATATATCCGGAAAGTGTGAAAAAGTCAGTGAAGCGGAAGCCTGTAACAGTGAAGGAAATCGCCATTGAAGCTCCAGGCAGCCGTGCAAAAGTAAGGGCAATTGAAGCGATACCTTTCCAGAACTTAACCGGCGGAAGCGAATATACGCTGAATGTCAAAGAAGGCATTGTGCAGCCGTGCCTAAAGCAGGATGTTCTGCCTCTGCTGGTTGTTGAGCGCCACGGCAGAACCGGAAAAATCGGCAAGACGTTTCTTCATGGCTTTGATTTGAAAAGCGGAGCCATAGCAGAAAGTGTAGCCCATGATACACACAATATCATTGTTACAGGAACTAACTACGTAGACATGGCCATGGCGGTTAACCGTGTCATTGCCATGGATGGCGGAATAGCGATGATAAAGGATAGCAAAGTAGTAGGTGATCTTCCTCTCCGGATTGGCGGTTTAATGACAGATGAATTAACTGGAAAAGAAATGAGTGAAAAGGTCGACGAATTATCGCAGCTTGCCAAAGAAGTTCTGGGCTGCGGTATGGAAGTTCCCTTTATGCATTTATCATTCTGGTCATTGGTAACAAGCCCCAAATGGAAAATTACAGATATGGGGCTTATTGATGTAGATAAGTTTGAGGTCATTCCGACCATTATTAATTGATCATTAAAGCGGCGTTCTCTGCCGCTTTTCATATATACAGCAGGTAAAGGAGGAATAGCATGGGAGTTAAGCTTGTCGACTTAACACAGGAAATTTATCAGGGGATGCCTGTTTTTCCCCTTCATCAGAAAACAATGATCTTCCCGAATATCTCCCACGAAGAAAGTGAAAAGCAAATTGGATTTATGTTTGCTACTAATAATCTATTAATCAATGAACATGGTCCAACTCATAGTGATGCAACTTATGAGTATGATCCTAACGGCCAATACATCGATGAAATGCCGCTTGAGTATTTTTACGGGCCGGCAGTTTGCCTTGATGTATCCCACATCCAGCCTCATCAATATATAACAGACCGTGATCTCGAGGATGCACTGAGGAAATCACAGCAGTTTATTGAAAAAGGAGATATCGTCCTCCTCTATACAGGCCATTACAATCGGTCTTATGGTACCGACAAATGGCTCACCACTTATACCGGCCTGGATTATCAGGCAGCAAAATGGCTGGCTGATAAAGGTGCAGTCAATATAGGCATTGATGCCCCGGCCATTGACCATCCGGATGATCCAAAGTACTCCGGACATCTTATTTGCCGTGAATACGGAATAACCAATACTGAAAATCTTTGCAATCTCGACCAGATCGCAGGCATGCGATTTCTATATTTCGGACTCCCTCTCAGAATTCGGAAAGGAACGGGATCTCCGATTCGTGCGGTTGCAGTTTTCATTGAATAACAACAAAGGCTGGTGTTCTAAATGAAAGAGGTTTTTAACAGAGGCAAGATCCTGGACGAAATTATTATCCCGCCGTATGAAGGAAGAAGCGCACTGATTCACAAAGGGGAAGAGCTGATTATTATTGATATGGAAGGAAAACAGGTTGGGGACTTTGTCTGTTTTAACTATGAAGATCCCGAGGAACATGTTTCACCTGTCCATATGCGGGCTTCACTAAGCAGCATACGGCTTAAAACGGGAGACTGGCTATACAGCAACCGCCGCCGTCCGCTAATGCAGCTTTTGGAAGATACTGTTGGAAAACATGATTTCTTCTTTCCGGCATGTGATTATTACCGCTACAAAGTTGATTTCGACAAAGAGGACCATCCTAATTGCCATGATAATATTGCGGATGCATTGAAAAAGTATAATATTCATCCTGCTGTTATTCCGGATCCTATTAATATCTTTATGAATAATGTTCTTGATGATGCCGGGGATTATGTCATTGCCGAACCCCTTTCCAAGCCAGGCGATTACATAAGGCTGAAAGCGTTGTGTGATGTTGTCATTGCCTGTACAACATGTTCACAGGACATGGCGCCTGTTAATGGGTTTAAGGTGACCCCTATTAAAATGCAAATTATGGAGGCGGATTCATGAATGATATTCAGTTTCTTCAGCATCTGCTCCAGATTGACAGCTCCAATCCGCCCGGAAACGAGCATTTAGTGACTGAAGCCTTTATTAACAGATGCAAGCAAAATGGTCTGCCGTATAAAGTGACCATGCTTGATGCGACTCGAAGCAATTTTGAAGTTACGCTTCAAGGAAAAAGCGGTAAACAGCTATTCTTATGCGGGCATATGGATACAGTTTCACCTGGAACAGGAGAATGGGTTTACTCCCCTTTTTCAGGAGAAATCGCAAATGGCCGGATTTATGGCAGAGGAGCTTCTGATATGAAGAGCGGCCTTGCAGCAATGTTCTTGGCTTTGGAGCAGCTGTATCTCTCCAATACTGATCTGCCTGCAGACGTTACCTTTCTGGCAACAGCCGGGGAAGAAGTCGACAGCTGCGGTGCCAGGACTTTTTTAAAAGAAAACGATGGCCGAAAAATTGATGCACTTGTCATTGCCGAACCGACAAATGAAAAAATTGTGATTGGACATAAGGGAGCCCTTTGGCTTGAGATCACAGCTTATGGGAAAACCTCTCACGGTTCCATGCCGGAACAGGGAATCAATGCAGTAGATCATATGCTGAAAATAATCCGGGTATTGGATGAAATGAAAATTGAATGGAAGACAGAAAAGAAGCCCCTCGGACAAAGCAGCCTGGCTGTTACTATGATTGAAGGCGGAGTGCAGACCAATGTCATTCCAGATAAATGCAGCATCAGAGCAGATATTAGAACAGTTCCCCCTCAATCCCATTCCCTTTTTATAAACAAGCTAAAATCCAAACTCGATGTTCTCTTGGATCAGGGAGAAATTTATAAATACAGTATTGAAACCCTTCTTGACCGTCCATCTATTTTAACTGATCCTGCCCGGGACATTATTCAAATTGCGCAGATGGTAAAGGACGAATCGGAAGCGGACCATTACGGGGTGTCCTACTATACAGATGGTGCCGTACTTAATCCAAGAAGTGAAATTCCTACCTTGATTTATGGCCCAGGTGATGAAAAGCTGGCGCATAAGCCAAATGAGTGGGTTAGTCTGGCGGCATATCAGCGCTCCATTCAATTTTACAGACAGCTTATTATGTCATATGGGAAGCTGGAGCCGTCAGAAGTCAGTCCAATACGAGGGGGAGGAAGAAATTGAGCAGTATTCTGATAAAAAACGCTGAAATTATTACAATGAATGCAGTTGAAGAAATCATTTTCGGGGATTTATATATTGTAGATGACCGCATTGCCGACATTGGACAGAATTTAACACATAAAGCGGATAAAGTAATCGATGCCACTGGAAAGACGGTCATTCCAGGATTTATTCAGACACATATCCATCTGTGCCAGACATTATTCCGCGGGCAGGCTGATGATTTGGAGCTTCTTGATTGGCTGAAGCAGAAGATCTGGCCGCTTGAGGCATCACATGATGAAGAGTCTATCTATTATTCTGCTATGCTCGGAATTGGCGAATTGCTCCAGAGCGGAACAACAACTGTAGTGGACATGGAAACCGTTAATCATACGGAATATGCCTTTCAGGCCATTGCCGAAAGCGGCATTCGGGCACTTGCCGGAAAGGTCATGATGGATAAAGGGGATGAGGTCCCTATTCCGTTAAGAGAAAATACCTCTAAATCCATCCAGCAAAGCGTGGATCTCCTTGAAAGATGGCATAATCGTGAAAACGGTCGCATACAATATGCCTTCTGTCCCCGATTTGTCGTTTCCTGCACAGAGGAATTGCTGACAAATGTCAGGGATCTCTCAGCCCACTACAACGTAAGGGTCCATACTCATGCATCCGAAAATGCCAGTGAAATTCTCCTTGTTGAAAGAGAGCTTGGCATGCGGAATGTAGTCTATCTGGACAGCATTGGCCTTGCCAATGAAAGGCTGATACTTGCCCATTGTGTTTGGCTTAATGAAGAAGAAAAAAGAATCATTAAAGAACGGGGCGTAAAGGTCAGCCATTGTCCGGGATCCAATCTAAAACTGGCATCAGGTGTGGCAGAGATTCCATCATTACTGGATCAGCAGGCATTTGTCAGCCTTGGTGCTGATGGGGCTCCCTGCAATAACAACCTGGATATGTTTAATGAAATGAGATTGGCTGCAATCATTCAGAAGCCTGTGCACGGCCCAACTGCAATGAATGCAAGAACCGTCTTCCGAATGGCGACAATCGGCGGAGCGAAGGCAGTTGGAATGGAACAGGAAATCGGAAGTCTGGAGCCCGGAAAGAAAGCAGACCTTGCTATCCTTAATCTGAATGATTTTCATATATATCCGTCATTTGATATCGATACTATCTCAAGGATAGTCTATTCAGCCACTCGTGCAGATGTTGAATCCACCATTGTGAACGGCAAAATGGTGATGGAAAATCGGAAGCTGAACACAGTCGATAAAGAAATGGTTTTAAAAGAAGCGAACACCAGCATAAAGAGGCTGCTCAAAAGATTAGAGACAGCAGTTTATTAATCTTCTAATTCGGCTGAAAGCAAATCAGCCGTTTTTTTTATGGTAAAATATAGTAAAGGGGTGTGGTGTTGTGAAAGTGGAAGTTTTAGATCATGCAAATCTTATGCAGGCAGCTGAGTTTATTGCAAAAATGAACATCTTGCCAGAGTGTCATATAGGTTATTTGGGGACCAGTCAAAACGATATTTTTCAAAGTCTGGAAGAAATGAATCGTGATGCCGAGTCAGCTGCGTTCATTGTCCGGGAGGGTGATGCTCTTGCTGGTTTTCTGGGTGCAGATGCCGATCTTAATAAAGGGACAGCTGAGTTATGGGGACCTTTTGGACAGGAAAATGAGCTTATGGGACTACTATGGGAAAAAGCACTCCATTTTTTTGAAGGAAAGCTGCATACATATTTTTTATTTGCTGATACAGCCAACCATGATGCTGCAGAATTTGCATCAAAAAACGGATTCATGCTGCAATCGGCTCAAACATACATGGAACTGAAAGATAATTCATTCAATGGTTTAAGAAAGGTTAGTTTATTGCCGATTCACTGTCATAGTGCATTTATTCATTTGCATGATGCCTTATTTCCTCAAACATATTATTCAGGAAAAGAGATTATCGAAAGAATGAATGATTATTGCAAAGTCTATACATCTCTTGATGCTGACGGATTAAATGGCTATTTATATACAGAATACAATCGTGAAGAAAAAGAAGGAAGCATTGAATTTATTGGTGTGGACCCCTGTAAGCGCAAGAATGGAATTGGACGGAATCTGCTGGAAATGGCGGTTCATGATCTTTTTGTGAATAGTGGAGCCAATAGCATTAAGCTTTGTGCAGGGACAGCAAACGAGAAAGCGCTGTCTATTTATAAAAAAGCAGGGTTTACAGTTGAGAGGTCATTGAATTTTTATAAATTCGATATCCGGGAATAAGAGCAATAAGTTAGTGTGCTTTGGCGATTTTAGGTAAAATATAAATAACCAGATAAAATTGGAGGGAACAAAATGGCTATTGAAAACCCGAGCAGGGACGAAATCGGTGTCCTTTTAAAAAAGTCGAAGCGGATTGCTGTTGTAGGATTAAGCGGAAATCCTGATCGTACATCCTATATGGTATCAGAGGCGATGCAAAAAGCCGGCTATGAAATCATTCCGGTTAATCCGTCGGTTGATGAAGTACTTGGTGTAAAGGCAGTGCCCAGCCTTAAAGACATCGAGGGGCATGTAGATATCGTTAATATATTCAGGCGATCTGAGTTTCTTCCGGAAATTGCACGGGAATTTGCTGAAATAGATGCTGATATCTTCTGGGCTCAGCTCGGAGTGGCAAACCAGGAAGCATACGATTTTCTTAAAGAAAAACGGTACACTGTCATCATGGACCGCTGCATTAAAGTTGAGCATGCTCTGACAAAGTAAACTAAAGCATGAGGTCTATATAAGATCTCATGTTTTTTATTTTTTGTAGAATCCCTGTAAATAAAGGGTTCGTGTAACGGAAATAATCATGATAAATCTCTTAAATCCCAAGATCTTATTTGCCAAAACCAAATAAATAGATAAAATAAAGCATAGACCATCCTAATTTATATGGTAAAATATAAATATAGAACACCTGTTCGAACATTGGTTTTTCAAGATGAAAATTGGCTGTATAGCCGAATTCTTATAGGGGTGTTCCAATGCCGTGTTTTCGGCGGCAAGTGTTTTGCAGGAAATGAAAGGGGTATGTTCGTGGCAAGAAATCAGGAAGCTTTTGACTACAATGATGATGCCATACAGGTACTCGAAGGGCTGGAAGCGGTTAGAAAACGCCCTGGGATGTACATTGGAAGTACGGATGCAAGGGGTTTGCACCATCTTGTATATGAGATTGTCGATAATGCTGTCGATGAAGCACTGGCAGGTTACGGGGATCATATCATTGTCAGAATACATAAAGATAATTCTATTAGTGTACAAGATAAAGGACGCGGAATGCCTACAGGTATGCATAGAATGGGCAAGCCGACTCCAGAAGTCATATTAACTGTCCTTCATGCAGGGGGAAAGTTTGGCCAGGGAGGCTATAAGACGAGCGGCGGGCTTCATGGTGTTGGTGCATCTGTCGTCAACGCCCTTTCCGAATGGCTTGTGGTTAAAATTAAACGTGACGGCTTTGTATATGAACAGCGTTTCGAGCTGGGCGGCAAGCCGGTGACCACATTGGAAAAGACCGGCAAAACAAATCAATCAGGGACAACCATTCATTTTAAGCCGGATCCGTCGATTTTCTCGACAACCACATATAATTACGAAACGCTCTGTGAGCGTCTTCGTGAATCTGCTTTCCTTCTTAAAGGAATGAAAATAGAAATCATAGATGAGCGTAATGATTTTCATGACGTTTTTCACTATGAAAACGGCATAGAAGCATTTGTAGAATATTTAAATGAAGAAAAGGATGTTCTGCACCCTGTCGTAAGCTTTGAAGGCGAAAGCAATGCAATTGAAGTGGATTTTGCTTTTCAATTCAATGATGGCTACTCAGAAAATGTTCTTTCATTCGTCAACAACGTCCGCACAAAGGACGGCGGTACGCATGAGGCTGGAAGCAAAACTGCGATGACAAGGGCTTTTAATGAATATGCCCGAAAAGTGAATCTTCTGAAGGAAAAAGATAAAAACCTGGATGGAGCGGATCTGCGTGAAGGATTCACGGCGATCATATCTGTTCGTGTTCCTGAGGAGCTTCTGCAGTTTGAGGGTCAGACGAAAGGCAAGCTGGGGACCAGTGAAGCACGTTCTGCTGTTGATTCAGTTGTTTCCGAGCATTTATCTTATTTCCTTGAAGAAAACCCTGAGACAAGCTCTCTGTTAATTAAAAAGGCGATAAAAGCTTTCCAGGCGAGAGAAGCGGCCCGCAAAGCACGTGAGGAAGCAAGAAGCGGGAAAAAGAGGAAAAAATCGGAAGCGATGCTTTCGGGAAAACTGACTCCGGCCCAATCGCGGAACCCTCAAAGAAACGAATTATATCTGGTTGAGGGTGATTCCGCCGGTGGGTCTGCCAAACAGGGACGGGACAGGCGTTTTCAGGCTGTGCTTCCGCTTAGAGGTAAAGTAATCAATACAGAAAAAGCAAAGCTTGCGGATATCTTTAAAAATGAAGAAATCAATACCATTATCCATGCCGTTGGAGCAGGTGTAGGCGCGGATTTTAATCTGGATGATGTCAACTATGATAAGGTAATCATCATGACAGATGCCGACACTGATGGAGCGCATATCCAGGTGCTCCTGCTCACGTTCTTTTACAGGTATATGAAACCGCTGCTTGAAGCGGGAAAGGTATTCATTGCGCTGCCTCCTTTATATAAAGTCAGCAGGGGGTCAGGCAAAAAAGAAGTGATTGAGTATGCATGGAGTGATGATGATCTTCAGGATACCATTAAAAAAGTGGGTAAAGGCTATATGCTTCAGCGCTATAAAGGGCTTGGAGAAATGAACGCCGACCAGTTGTGGGAGACAACTATGGATCCGGAGTCGCGCACATTGATCCGCGTTAAAATTGATGATGCAGCCAGAGCTGAACGCCGTGTAACCACCTTGATGGGCGATAAAGTTGAACCCCGCCGCAAATGGATTGAATCGAATGTGGCATTCGGCCTTGAAGAAGATGGAAGCATACTTGAAAATGAAAATATTTCAGTACTAGAGGAGGAGGGTGTTGACTCATGAGTTCTGCTGAAAAATTCCGGGACCTTCCTCTTGAAGATGTATTAGGCGACCGCTTTGGGCGTTATAGTAAATATATTATTCAGGATCGTGCCCTTCCAGATGCACGTGATGGGCTAAAGCCCGTTCAAAGACGGATACTTTATGCCATGCACGTAGAAGGAAACACACATGAAAAGGGCTTTAGAAAGTCCGCAAAAACAGTCGGGAATGTAATCGGCAATTATCATCCGCATGGCGATACTTCAGTTTATGACGCGATGGTGCGGATGAGCCAGGATTGGAAGGTCCGTAACCTTCTTGTGGAAATGCACGGCAATAATGGGAGCATCGATGGAGATCCCCCAGCAGCCATGCGTTATACAGAAGCCCGTTTATCTCCCCTTTCTTCCGAATTGCTGAGAGATATTGAGAAAAGAACCGTTGAATTCATCCCTAACTTTGATGACACGTCTAATGAGCCAACCGTTTTGCCGGCAGTTTATCCGAATTTGCTTGTCAATGGCTCAACAGGCATTTCTGCAGGGTATGCAACTGATATTCCGCCCCATCATCTAAATGAGATAATTGATGGCGTTATTTTACGGATGGATAAGCCTGATTGTTCCATAGATGATCTGATGGAGCATATTAAAGGCCCGGACTTCCCTACGGGGGGCATTATCCAGGGAGTCGATGGAATAAAAAAAGCTTATGAAACAGGAAGAGGCAAAATCATTGTCCGCGGAAAGGCTGAATTTGAGGATTTGCGCGGAGGGAAAAAGCAGATCGTTATCACTGAGATTCCTTATGAAGTGAATAAAGCGAACCTGGTTAAGAAGATTGATGAATTCCGCCTTGACCGGAAAGTTGAAGGCATTGCCGAAGTCCGTGATGAAACAGACCGGACCGGCCTCCGAATTGTAATCGAGTTAAAAAAGGATGCAGATCCTGAAGGTGTCCTTCACTACCTGTACAAAAACAGTGACCTGCAGATCCCATATAACTTCAATATGGTTGCCATTCACAATCGCCATCCGAAATTAATGGGATTACGAGAGCTGCTGGATGCTTATATAGGCCATCGTAAAGAAGTCGTTACACGGAGATCCCAGTATGAGCTGCAAAAAGCTGAGGCGCGCCAGCATATCGTTGAGGGACTCATGAAGGCTCTTTCTATCCTGGACGAAGTGATTGCAGCGATCCGCGCTTCTAAAGACAAACGGGATGCGAAAGATAATCTGATTGCAAAGTTTGAGTTCACTGAACCTCAGGCAGAAGCAATTGTTTCCCTGCAGCTATATCGTTTAACAAATACCGATATAACCGCCTTAAGAGCAGAGGCCGAGGAACTTGCTAAGCTAATCGGCGAGCTTAAAGCTATTCTCGAAAGCGAGAAGAAGCTGCTCTCGGTTATTAAAAAAGAGTTAAGGGATGTTAAAAAGCGCTTTGCGGATGAACGACGTACCAGAATTGAAGCGGAAATCGAGGAAATCAAGATCAATCTTGAGGTTCTGGTAGCAAGTGAAGATGTTATTGTTACGGTAACGAAGGAAGGCTATGTCAAGCGTACCAGCCAGAGATCGTTTGCCGCCTCTAACGGACAGGATTTCGGCATGAAGGATTCAGACAGAATTATTGCCCAGCTTGATATGAATACAACTGATGTTCTCCTTGTATTTACGAATAAAGGCAACTATCTGTACTGCCCTGTTCACCAGCTGCCGGATATCCGCTGGAAAGATCTTGGTCAGCATATTGCCAATATCATTCCGATTGACCGGAATGAATCGATTGTCCGTGCCATTCCTGTAAAAGATTTTGAAACGGAAGAATATCTTTTGTTCATGACCAAGAACGGCATGGTAAAGAAAACCGAGCTGAAATCATATAAGGCACAGCGATATTCTAAACCGCTGGTTGCTGTCAATGTTAAGCGCGATGATGAAGTTCTTGACGTTTATTTAACTGATGGCACGAAGGAAATTTTCCTTGCGACCCACCAGGGATATGGCCTCTGGTTCCACGAGGAAGAGGTCAGCATTGTAGGGGCAAGGGCTGCCGGAGTTAAAGGCATCAATCTCAAAGACGGCGACTTTGTTACAGGCGCTCAGCTTATAGAGGACCCGAAAGAACAGGCTGTTGTGATTGTTACACAGCGGGGCTCCATTAAAAAAATGAAGCTGACTGAATTTGAACGCACCTCACGTGCCAAGAGAGGCGTAGTGATGCTTCGTGAATTGAAATCAAACCCTCATCGCATTATTGGGTGTGTAATTGTCCGCAGCAAAGATGATTTATACATTGAAACAGAAAAAGGCCATATAGAAGCAGTTAATGCTTCGGCAATCCGTTATAATGACCGCTATTCAAATGGATCGTTCATCCTTGACGATTCCGAAAGCGGCAAAGCAAAATGCATCTGGAAAGCTGAGGCAGAAAATACTGTCAATGCAACTGAATAGAATTACTAGCCCCTGTGAATACAGGGGTTTATTTGTCTGCTAAATTAATAATTTCCGGTGTGTATATCATCTTTTTAAATTAAAACTGAATCCAAAATAGTTTGAATAATGTTATTCTTATGAAAGTTTATTTGTATAAAAAATTAATACTAGTTTAAATGAAAGCGATTAAAAATATTTAATTGGCTTGTGCAGAAATCCATTTTAATTCGCTTAATATCAATGTTTTTATTGAATTTTCTCTCCTGCGAATGAATATTCGACTTGTCTATTAAAAATTCTTTTGATAGATTATAAGGAGTGTGTTGTTTTTGCAAGATAATAAAATATTTAGGGGGAATAGCATGGCTTTATTGGAAACAATCGTAGGCTTTCTAAATGATCTTTTATGGACGTACATTTTGATTGCCGCATTAATTATTCTAGGTCTATATTTTAGTTTTAAAAGCAAGTTTGTCCAATTAAGATATTTTGGTGAAATGTTCAGAATATTGGGCGATAAAGCAATGATATCTGCTGAAGGCAAAAGAGGAATATCATCTTTTCAAGCCTTCACTATAAGTGCAGCCTCCCGTGTTGGTACAGGTAATATTGCCGGCGTAGCAACTGCGATTGCTGCAGGTGGACCTGGCGCTGTCTTCTGGATGTGGCTTATCGCATTTATTGGGGGAGCTTCAAGCTTCATTGAAAGTACTCTTGCCCAGATTTACAAAGTCAAAGATAAAGATGGTTTCCGCGGTGGACCTGCCTACTATATGGAAAAAGGACTTAATAAACGCTGGATGGGAATAATCTTTGCAATCATCATTACTTTCTGTTTCGGATTGGTTTTTAACTCTGTCCAATCGAACACCATCTCTTTAGCGTTTAATGAAGCGTTTGGCACAAGCCGTCTAACCATCGGAATTGTACTGGCGGTATTAACGGCGGCTATCATTTTCGGCGGTGTTAAACGGATTGCGTATGTATCTCAAGTCGTTGTGCCAATCATGGCAGTTATATATTTAGTTGTTGCTATTGTGATTGTCATCATGAATATTACTGAAATTCCAAATCTGGTAAGCAGCATAGTGAAAGGGGCATTCGGAATTGATCAGGCTGCAGGCGGAGCAATGGGTGCAGCTGTGATGATGGGTATTAAAAGAGGTTTATTTTCAAATGAAGCAGGTATGGGTAGTGTACCAAATGCCGCGGCAACAGCAGCCGTTTCCCATCCTGTAAAACAAGGACTGATCCAAACCCTTGGAGTATTTGTGGATACGATCTTAATCTGTTCTGCTACCGCGTTTATTATCCTGTTATCAGGTGATTATGCGAATTCAGATCTTACTGGCATAGAATTGACTCAGGCAGCTCTTAGCACACATGTTGGATCATGGGCACCTATTTTTATTGCAATTGCTATTTTCCTATTTGCCTTTACTTCGGTTATTGGAAATTATTATTACGGAGAAACCAATATTGAATTTATTAAAGAGAGCCGCACTGCCTTGTTTACTTATCGCATTGCTGTAATCGGTATGGTCATCTTCGGATCTGTAGTTGATCTTGCCATCGTTTGGAGCCTTGCTGATTTATTCATGGGCTTAATGGCGATTATTAACTTTATAGCGATTATATTGCTTGCTAAAGTTGCTTATGCCGCTTTGAATGATTATAAGGCACAGAGGAAAGAAGGAAAAGACCCTGTGTTTTATGCTGATTCTATCCCAGGTCTAAAAGGGATTGAATCCTGGGAAACAAAAGAAAGTGCTTTAAAAAAAGCAGCTAAATAATTTAGAACTCACAGCCTCTTATCCTTAGGATAGGAGGTTTTTTGTGATTTTACATGTTATTTCCAAAACTGGGTAAGATAATAAAAAAATAGGGAGGATACGTAAATGAAGAAGGAATTGCTTTTTGCGTTTGCGGCTTTCTTTTTTATGTCTTTATCCGCTATAACCGGTGTATATGCAGGTGAACAAGAACAAAAGACTGTAACGCTGTCGAAAGATAAAGTGGATGTTACCGGTGATAATAAGGCAGACACTATCTATATTAAAGGTGTCTATTATGAGGAGGGCGCTTCATTTTTAAAGGAGATTTCACTTGAAGTTAAGGCCTCAGACGGTAATACGTATAATGCGGAGCTTGAAGGTGGATATGAACCTCAAATACAGTTTGAAGATTTAAACCGTGATTCCATCAAAGATATGTATATTAGTATTCCAACTGGTGGAAGCGGAGGGCTGTCAAATTTTTATTTATATACCTTAAAGGACTTGAAGATGGTTGACCTCTCTGTTCCAGATCCTTTAGTTATCAATAGTCAATTTGAAAATGGCTACAAAGCGAATATCAGCATCCAGGATACAAAACAATCGTATACGTTCGATTTACGGGACAGGAGTGAAGAGTATGAACGGCTCGGTCTGTATGTTAACGGCAAGCTTAGCGAGCCAACGGAGCTTATGGTAAATCCATATAGCACTTTGAAGATCATCCCTGTTGAAGGGAAAAAGGGATTAATGGGAATTCAGAGAATAAGCGGGGCATATAATGCAGATACCATTGCCTTTGTAGAGTCCTTTTGGCTGTATGAAGATGGGATATGGAATTTAAAAGACACCAAAGTGATGAAAATGAATTCCCGTAAGCGTTAGTGACTGGGCATTTGTCACGTTTCTATATGGCTCCCATATACTGGGCATAAGGAAATTTGTATAGGGGGCCTTCATGTGAGCAAATTTAATCCATCTAAGCTGTCGGTAAAATATTTGCCTCCTGCGACGGAATTCAGACCCGTAGACAGCAGGAAATATACACTTACACACTCAGATGCAACCGGGGAGTTATTTTTGGCAATAGGCGGATGCTATGATTTTAGTGCCATTAATCCTAAATTCCGTGATGAAGTTTTTGCTGAATGGATACCGCAAATGGGGCAGTATGTTCTGAGTGGGAGGGTGTATATCAGCAGCGGGGAATTTGATCATCAATACTCAAAAATAAGGTTTCTCATTTTCCAGAAAGAATTAGATCTGGCGCTGACAGCCATGGTCTATGGTGACCGGTCATTTTATTCCAACTATCCATGGCTGCTTGATTCGCCAATCTTTATATACTTTGAATCTGTTTATCCGGAATTCAGCAAGCTGATTTATTACGGGACACCCAGAAAGTATTTAACTGCCGCACTGATGCCAGTGTGAAAAGTATTTAGGAAACGTATGTTCTTGTGGCGCTCAAAATGCATTTATTAATGTAAAAGACACTGTACTAAATATCAAAACAATGGAGCGATCGAAATGAAAAAGGAACCAGAGAAAACATTTGAATTAAGTTATGAATCAGATGGGAAAATGGGTGAAAAAGAAAATAAAAATGGAAAGGAAAATAAAGATCAGGCAGAAATATTCTTTAATAGTACACAGGATAGTGAATAAGTTTAGATAAAGGTTGCACGTAAAAATATTATGTAAACTAGATAGGTTAAATATAAAATATAAGAGGGGTTTATAAATCTTCAAAAATATCCCTTAAATAATAAGGACTAAACTAATATCAGCTGGAGCATACGAACATAAAACCAGGAATTTAGTGAAAATGAATCTGGCTGTAAATAAATTCAGCTGAAAATTCATTTCAAAATTCTATAAATGCAAATTAAACAAACAGAATTAATTTGATGAAAAATTTAATACTGTCTCACTATCTTAAGTATACTTTGATAATGAGACAGTATTTTTATTTCATTTCATTACTTCCTATAATATATATTATGTTCGGGGCGTTTTAAGAAAATATAAGAATAAAGCAGCATCTGCTACTCTACCCTGTTCTTATAGCTGCTGTTTTTTATTTTCTCCAGATTGATAAAACGTACACTGTATTCAATAACATCATTAATAAAGAGTCCATGGTTGTTAGCGAAATCTTTAACTTTTTCTAATAAGACCTTATCGTAGGTTGTCTTGTATTGAACTCGATCCTTCGGCCGAGTTTTTTTATCATATGAAATAAAATCCTGATTCAAGACTTCCTGAAGTCCGTTTTCAAGCAAATAGTTAATATGAGTGTCATGGTCTGCTGATAGAGTTTCTAATTGATTCAGTATAGTTTTACTGATATTTGTCCGGAATTTTACTCTTGACTCATCAGTTTTTTGAATTAACTTGCCATTTACTAATTCCCACATTATTAAGCCCGCCTCCTGTTAAATGGCTACTTTTTATTTAAAGTCGAATGTATCAGCATATTTGCCTTCTTTTGTGATTCCAAGTGCTCAACAGCATCATTATATAGAATATTTGCAAGCAAAGGAAGATAGGTTTTTCCTTTTACCCATACTCGATATATGAGGTTTCCCGAGCTGCTCACCTCAATAGTTATTTCGCTTCTTAATTTCCAATTTTGAAAAACAGTTAGTAAGCCTTTGGCAAATGTTTGGCTAGCTGTTGTAATATTCATCACATACCCTTTTTTCTGCACCCAGCCATCTCCATCTATTACGCCTCTTATAAAAGAAGGCATATATTCTTCTGGAACTTTGGGAAATGGAACAATCAATGATTTATTTGATGTAATACCTAACGCTAACAAATCATTTTTTATTTTTTTTGAATTAATGACTAATGTCGGAGTTGCTTTATTTTTTCCTGCAGGTGCCAGGATATAGTCTGCTTCCATATACTTTGCGGCTAATCTTAATGTATCTTCATTTTTTTGAGTTAGAGTTATTGTGTTTATAGTTTTATTTATACACCCGTCTGTAATTATTAATCCCAGGACCCAAGCCATTTCATGAGACCATGTCTTAAAGAAACCCTCGTTAACCCTATTCTTTCTGGGCTGTCCAGATGAACGGCTTCGATTCATTTCTATGTTTATATAGTACATTGCGAATGGCTCTGTCGCTTAAACCTATGATTTTTGTCATTTCCTTAAAACTCATTCCGCTTTTGTACATATTTATGATCTGTTCATCATCAATATCAGGATTTCGAATTTTAAACCCCTCCTTATTATCTCCCATTATAACAAACATATGTTCTTGTTGGTTAAAAAAAATAAAAAACGCCCACAAAATTGTGGGCATTTCCATCTATTGCTTCTTCTTCTCAAAACCAAGCTCATCTGCCATTTCAGTGAGTGCTGACAGGTTTTGGTTCTTAAAAGCATTGTTCATATTTGATTTGCTCATGATTTGCTGCATAGGATGCATATTGGCGTTGTGGTTTCGGTTTCGTGTAAAAGCTACCGCTGCTGTGCTCAGCACTACACTGATCAGCGATCCCCACAGCCATCCCCAGTTGCTCTTTCTTTTTACGCCAAACATATTCATCATTGGCCTGCGCATATTCCCCATATTATTGAAAAGCGCTGAAATCCAGTTATTCAACTGCAAGCACTCCCTTATTTATAACCGATTTTGAAAGAGACGTTTCCTCTTCCAGTTCTTAATTTTCACTTAGTGGAATGCAAATATGCTGGCAATTTTTTTGATGGTCCACTCAGCTCCAGTTAAATAAATACTTCTTGAATACCCAGCAAAAATCAGCAGACTAATCACATATAAAAGTTGAAAAAAGCCAAAATACACGTGTGAATTATTATTACAGAAAGAAGGTAAGACAATGACAGTTGGTACTCAAGTAAAACAAGCCATCGCAGGGTTAAAAAGCGCTCAGGCAAGCCTTGAAACCTTTGCTCTTGCAACCGATAATCAAAATGCTAAGCAGCTGTACCAAAGCGCTGCCCAGCAGACGCAATCCATCATTGATAGCCTTGAACCAAGGCTTCAGGAGATTCAGAAAGAAGAACCTCAATATAATCAATAAAGCAAATGGCTGGCTTTTGCCAGCCGCCTTTATATAAAAACTCTTATGAATGGTGTGATTTTCCCGATGACCATTGCTTCTGATGTCAGTCAATGTCTTGCAGCAATACGTTCTATTGAAGCGCAATTATCCAGCCTTGCATTAACTTCAATGGACGAAGAAGCTAAACGTCTTTTTCATGAATCTATGCTGGAGATAAGCACAATAAAAAATGATCTGGAAAACAGAAAAAAGGTTATTGAGTTAGAGGAGCCTCAATATAAACCAAATTAATCAAATATGGAGATGAAATTATGCCAGAGTGGCTGCTGATTGGTGCTCGTTCTATATTGTTCGTAGGTGTTCTATTCGTTATTACTAAACTGATTGGGAAAAAACAAATTTCTGAGCTTTCATTTTTTGAATATGTATCAGGCATTACCATCGGGAGTATAGCCGGTGAGATTATTATGGGATTAGATAACCACTGGGCCAGCGGAATACTATCCATTATGATTTTTGGTCTTGTAACATTATTTGCTGATATGCTCGCTCTGAAAAGCAAAAGCTTCCGTGATTTTTTTGAAGGAAAAGGAACAATATTTATTAAAGATGGGAAAATATTAGAAGACAACTTAAAAAAGGAACGATACTCCATAGATGACTTATCCTCTTTGCTCCGACAAAAAAATGTCTTTAAGGCAGCCGATGTGGAGTTCGCAGTTCTGGAGCCTCGCGGCGACCTTAGCATCATGCTGAAGAAGGAAAACCAGCCGCTCACTCCAAAAGATCTTCAATTGAACTTGCCTCAGGAAAAAGAACCGCAAACGGTTATTATGGATGGTAATATTCTAAACGATCCATTGGCCGGATCAGGAAAAAACAAAAAATGGCTGAAAGCTGAGATAGAGAAATTAGGCCTCACTCAGGAAAATATTTTTTTAGGACAAATTGATTCTTTTGGTGACTTAACAGTGGATATATATGATGATTCAATTAAGGTTCCTGCACCCCAACAGCGCCCTCTGCTTCTGGCCATGATTAAGAAGTGTGCAGCGGACCTGGAGATATTTTCATTGCAGACTGATTCAAAAAGTGCACAGAAAATGTATGAAAAAAATACTGAAAAGCTGAATCAAATTATTCAGAAACTGGCTCCGTACCTAAAGTAATCCATCGCCTTCCCTCCTTCGTTCTTCTAACCATCAAAAAACAAACACCAGACATTTGGTGTTTGTTTTTAACAGGTTCCTTTTCCTTCGTTCTTCCATACTGCCTTTTGCATAATTAGAGCTGCAATCGCTATTATTGCAACGAAAAGTAAGCTTACGAAAAAACCAAACCTAATTGATTTTTCAAGTAATGTTCCGCTGACCGCAGCAAGGATCAGGATCAGTCCAAAAATGGCAAGGAGCTTGCCAAATATTTTATTCTCTAAAATCCGCAGCGCCGAAATAATGATGAAAGACCAATTAAATAAAATCATGATCCCTGCAGCAGTGGTAATGTATTCATAGATTTTTCCCGGCAAAAGCAGCGCAGTTATAATGGACGCTATTAAACCCGCTGTAGCAAGTGCCAGCGATGGCAGCGGCAGGTCCTTCCACTTTTTTATCTTTTTTGAAAAAAGATTTGGTGCATCGCCATCATTTGCTAGGGTAACCAGCAATGATGTTACTCCAAACAGTGAAGCTGTCATGGTAGAGAAGCCGGCAATGATGATGGCTGCATTAAAAACGTGCGGGAAAAAGTCCAGGTTATAATGTTCCATGGCAGTCACAAACGGACTTTCTTTTTCATTAAATTCCCCATGTGAAGCCATGTATACGGCTAAGCCAAGTGAAATGACATAAATGATGACCAGCACGATCAGCATGATAATGCCGGCTTTGGGAGCATCTTCTTTCTTTTTCAACCTGGTAGCCATCAGCCCGATGACTTCAATTCCTCCGTATGCATAGAAAGCATAAATTAAAGATGACCAAAATCCTTTAAAGCCCTCAGGAAACCAGTCCCCTGCAGAACCTGGGAATCCCGGATGATTAACATCTCCGTCCATTACACCGGTTAAAGCTGCAAAAGCCAGGATGATGAACATGATGATGGCTGCAGTCTTAATAACTGCAAAGAGGTTTTCTGCCTTATCAAAGCCTTTGCTTCCTGTTAGGACGACAATAATCGAAAGAATAGCATAGCACGCTGCAAAAATCCAAAGCGGGACATGCGGCAGCCAAAATCTTGTTAAGATGGATAGAGCGGTTAACTGGCTCCCCATAATTAATATATTTGAGCACCAGTAATTCCAGCCGCAGCTAAATCCTGCCCACTTCCCATACGCTTTATTGGCATAATAGCAGAAAGATCCTTCCTGCGGGTCTTCTGCTGTCATTTTAGCTAAAAGATTATAGACTATATAAGTTCCGATAGCCGCTAATATAAATGAAAATACAATGGCTGGTCCTGTAATCTTGATTCCAATGGCAGACCCAAGAAAAAATCCGGTCCCGATGGTGCAGCCCACACCAATCAGTGATAATTGCCACCATTTTAAATCACCTGATTCACTACCTTTCGAGGAATTGCCGCTTGGAAGAAAAAAATCCATGATGTACCTCCCTCATTGCGTCGCATACTGGCAGAAAAATAAGCCGATTCAGCTGCTGATCGGCTTCCGTTTCGATGCCACATGGAAAATTGCCAAAAAACCTTATTTCTTTTTCTCGGAACTGTCGCTCTTTAATCCTGTTACAGTTCTGAACAGTTGAGTGTGCATGCTTCCCTGGACGATATCCTCAAGGAAAAATTGCTCGATCAGTTTTTTGTATTCCTCATCTTCGAACATCTTTTTGTTTTGCAGCTCCATCTCTGCCAGACCCTCATATGTGGAAAGAAAAGCATATGTATGATCATCGCCTGATATGGGTGATAATAATTCGACTTTATGCTGGTAATTTTCGTTACGGTAATTTTGTATCATTCTGAGATTTTTCAGAGCTTCAACAAAGTTATCCTGTTTTAATTGAAAAGACTGATAAACAAAAACTGACATGATAATCCCCTTCCCAAGAGTTTAAGAGCGTTTTAGTTGAATTCAATGCTATTTTACAGATTTAAATTCCAGGTAGCTTAATGAAATATATTGGAGTGGCACTTCCTGGAGGAGTTCAGTTTGATTTCCTTCCTGTATAGTTTGTTATGTTTGTCAGAAAATATTCTTTGCTGTTTTTCTTTAGGAGGAGTGCTAAGAATATCGAAGGGGCAAATGTCCCGTGAAAAATTATTAGGAGGCTGATTATATGCATACAGTTCAACATGGTATACAGCAGGAACAGCAGAATATCCAAATGCTTGAACAGATTCTGCAACGTGAGAAGCAGGCTGCTCAATTAATTGAACAAAGTCTGCATAGTCACGAGCTGGCAATTCAGCGATGCCAGGAAGTTGTAAATATCTGCAATCAAATGCAAGGGCAGCTCACCGGGCCTGAAATGACCACTCTCCAGCAGCCTTTTAATAATCAGTTTCAGACTGGATCCCTATATAATTATGCAGGCACTTTTCGCCAGCAATAAATGAAAAAACAGCCCGATTAATTCGGGCTGTTACAACTTTACACCATAACTTTGCAGATATCATTCGTAAATTCCACAGGGTCGCTGATTGGCAGGCCTTCAATCAGCAAAGCCTGATTATATAGGAGGTTTGTATAGAGACTTAACTTTTCCTTATCATTTTCCATAGCATTTTTTAAGGCCTGGAACACTTCATGGCTTGAATTGATTTCCAGTACCTTGTTCGCTTTTACATTTTGATTGTCAGGCATGCTGCTGAGGACCTTTTCCATTTCAATGGTGACTTCCCCATCTGCACTAAGGCAAACCGGATAGCTTTTAAGTCTTTTGGAAATCCGGACATCTGTCACTTTTCCTGATAAAATCTCCTTCATGGTGCTGAACAATTCCTTATGTTCTTTTTCTTCTGATTCGGATATCTTTTCTTCCTCATTCTCTATGCCGAGATCGCCGCTTGAGACTGACTTAAATTCCTTCTCTTTATAGGACATCAGCATTTTAATGGCGAACTCATCAATATCCTCTGTAAAGTACAGAATTTCATAACCCTTATCCGCCACCAGTTCGGCTTGTGGAAGCTTTTCGATTCTTTCGTATGACTCACCAGCAGCATAATAAATATATTTCTGGTCTTCCTTCATTCGGGATACATATTCATCAAGTGATACCAATTTCTTCTCTTGTGAAGAATAGAACATCAATAAATGCTGGAGTGTTTCTTTATGGGTTCCGAAATCACTGTAAACACCGTATTTTAATTGTCTTCCAAATGACTTGTAAAATTTTTCATATTTTTCCCGCTCATTTTTCATGAGACTTTGGAGCTCATTTTTAATTTTTTTGCTGATGTTTTTCGCAATAAGCTTCAGCTGGCGATCATGCTGGAGCATTTCCCTTGAGATGTTAAGGGATAAATCTTCAGAGTCCACCATCCCTTTGACAAAACTGAAATAATCAGGCAAAAGGTCTCCACACTTATTCATGATTAAAACGCCATTCGAATAAAGCTCCAGGCCTTTTTCGTATTCCTTTGAGTAATAATCAAATGGAATATTTTCAGGTATATATAAAATCGCATTATAGCGGATTGTTCCATCCACATTAATATGGATATGCTTTACCGGCTTGTCAAAGCCATAATGCTTTTCCTGATAGAATTTTTCGTAATCCTCGTCTGACAGTTCACTTTTATTTTTCCGCCAGATTGGGACCATGCTATTAATGGTCTGCTCTTCAATATTTTCCTCATACTCGTTTTCGGCATCACTTTTAGGCTTACTTACCTTAACATCCATTTTAATAGGATAGCGGATGAAATCAGAGTATTTTTTTATGATCGACTTTAAACGGTACTCCTCGAGGTATTCATCATAGCTTTCATCTTCCGTGTTTTCTTTAATTTTTAATATAATTTCAGTACCGACCGCGTCTTTTTCAAATGGTGCAATCGTATAACCATCAGCACCATGGGATTCCCATTTGTATGCTAGATCACTGCCAAGTGCTTTACTGATCACTGTTACAACATCTGCGACCATGAAAGCAGCATAAAACCCTACTCCGAATTGGCCAATAATATCATGCCCATCTTTAATCTCATTTTCTTTCTTAAATGCGAGAGATCCGCTTTTGGCGATGACACCCAGGTTGTTTTCCAGTTCTTCTTTAGTCATGCCAATGCCGGTATCTTTGATTGTTAATGTCCTGTTCTCTTTATCAGGAACGACTTTTATGTAGTAACTGTCTTTGTCAAACGTTAAAGAATCGTCTGTAAGTGCTTTGTAGTAGATCTTATCGATGGCATCACTGCTGTTGGAAATAAGCTCCCTCAGGAACACCTCTCTTTGAGAGTAAATGGAGTTAATCATCATTTCCAATAATCTCTTGGATTCTGCCTGAAACTGTTTTGTTTCCATGTTAGTCTCTCCCCTTACCATTCTTTATTGCATTAGCACTTAAACCTTAAGAGTGCTAAACAATATTTAAATATCATATTAGCTAACTTGTGTCAATTAGCTTGAACCTACTTTCTTTCTAAATGATTTCTTCCGCACATTCAACAAGATTGCGTATTGTCTCTTTTAATTGCCTCGACAGCTGTTCTGCAGTCCATTTCGCACTCTGATTGTCCAAATCTGATTGTATTAACAGCATCATCCAAACTGAAAAAACAGCTGAAAATAAGTAATATTCCTGTTTGAATTTTACTCTGTCAGGAACAGAGATTTGGGTTTCTTCGCAATAACAGTCCAGAATCTTATTTCGTAAAGTATGGTCATCAGGCTTAGGGAAATCCGGATGTGACATATCGATTAAATGAAATAAATCCCAATTAGGTATGTTTAAGTGGCAATGTTCCCAGTCCAGAACCACCGTCTTACCGCTCGCATACCCAAAATTCCCCTGGTGCAAATCCCCATGGCAAAGAACCTTCGCAGCGGAAAAGGATTTAGAGGTACATGCGCTGAAAAGGATGCTTTCTAATCGTTCAGAAATGTTATGTAACCTGAAAATAGTAAAAACCTTCTCTTTGTTCTGCAGAATATGGTTTGCCATTTCCTCAATAGCCGGTTTAGGACCATTCAGCTCTGTATTGGAAAACCGCTCAGCGGGCAAAAAGTGCCATTTGGCCATTAGAGCAGTTAGTTCCAGTGCAATAGTAGAATCAAAAGTATGAGTGATGTTGCCAAGATCCTCTAAAATAATCCAATTATTGCTTAGTTTATTTTGAACGGAGGACGAAAGGATTTTTGGATACTTTAGCGGGAGTTCTGCCAGTATATTTTCGAAAATCCACACTTCTTTTCCCAGCTGAGTATTGTTTGTCAGAGGTTTGAAAATATAGCTTTTGGTCTCATCAATAAAAAAGCGCTCGACAAACCGGCCGTTCGAGCCCTGATATAAATTCTCTCTTCTTAAAATGTAACGGTCATTTAGTGTCCCGTTTGCAGTCACAATATTAGTAAACAAGCTTTCGTTCCCCCTTATAGGAATCCTGCCTAACAATATATATAAACCGGCTTTTAAAAATAATACTTCTTTACACAAAAAAAGTACCCTCAGAGAGGATACTATTTACAGCAAACTGAATTCGTAGCCTTTTCCCCTAATCTCAGCAATTAACTCAGGCAGGGCTTCTACAGTCTGGCTTAATTCATGCAAAAGAATGATTGCTCCGTCTTCCAGGTTCTCTAGAACATTTGTGATAATTTGTTCAGGGTCTTTTTTGAGCTCCCAGTCCATGGACGAGATTCTCCACAATATGGTGGAGAGCCCGAGCTCTTTGGCTGCAGCAATGGTATGTTCATTATACTGTCCAAATGGGGGCCTGAATAGCTTCACATCTTGGCCCGTGATGGATTCAATCTTTAATTTGCTTCTCCTTAGATCCTGGATTTGTTCATTTGGAGTTAATTTTACATAATTGGAATGCTTTGAAGAGTGGGTTCCTAACTGATGGCCTTCTTCAAGAACTCTTTTCCACGGACGCCCGGGGTATAAAAGCCTTGATTGCCAGAAGAAAACAGCTGGAACCTTTTCTTTCTTCAATATATCCAATAGTTCCGGAAGAACTCTTGCCGGCCCATCGTCAAAAGTCAGCGTTACTGTTTTCTTCGATGGATGACCGGCATTAAATAACTTGATGTCAGGGTCGTTCGAAACGTACACGACGTTCGAGCTATCCACAACTCATGGACAATTGGCCATTCTTCTTCCTCCTGTTCTTAAGTTGATCGGATATATGATTTTTCGCTATAACTTTCTGCATCATATGTAAATACATACATATCATCTGTGAACTGTTCCGGTTTTCCATCAAAAACAACTTCCCCATCTTTTAAAGCAATAATCCGG
The DNA here is from genome assembly GCF_010628845.1 of Bacillus sp. 22-7. NCBI lineage: Bacteria > Bacillati > Bacillota > Bacilli > Caryophanales > Bacillaceae > Bacillus > Bacillus sp. 22-7. The sequence goes on from NZ_NJQY01000035.1 coordinate 51,292, forward strand.
GTTGCATAGCGTTTAGCCAATTGAACATCATGGACATTAATTATGGTTTGCAGACCATGCCGGTTATGCATCTCCTGCAGCAGGCTGAAGATTCGGTCTGAAGTTCCAGGATCCAGGCTGGCAACAGGCTCGTCTCCCAGCAGGAACCTTGGCTTTTGAAGGAGAGCCCTTGCAATGCCGACTCTCTGTTTCTGCCCTCCGCTAAGATGTTCAACCCTGCGGTCGGCAAAGTCGGTTAAGCCCACCTCTGAAATGACTTGTTTAGCCTGAGCCTTTTCTTCCTCTGTAAACCAGCCAATGAGGTTTTTAAAACTGCTCCTGTAGCCGAACATGCCTGTCAGAACATTTTGCAGGACAGTCAATCGCGGAACTAAATTAAAATGCTGAAAGATCATGCCCATCTCCCTGCGGATTCTCCGAAGCTTTTCATCATTAAGTGCAGAAAAGGATTGGCCATCCCAGATGATTTCCCCTGATGAAGGGGTCTGCAGGCCATTTAGACAGCGGATCAGCGTGGATTTTCCGGCACCGCTTTTACCTAGCACGCAAACAAAGTCTCCAGGGTGTATCGTCAGATTTATTGAATTAAGCGCATGATGCTTCATGCCGGGATAACGGACAGTTATATTTCGAATCTCAAGCATTTCCGGCCTCCTTTATATCACTCGGTTCCTGACATAGCTTCCAAAAAGGTCCACTAGAATAACGATAATCATAATCACTAGGACATCGAGCGAAACTGAATTGTATTGGAAGGTTTTAAAATCATTAAAAAGTCTTTGGCCAATTCCTCCCCCGCCAATGAAGCCTAAGATAAGGGAAGTCCTTATGGCAACCTCAAACCGGTAGAAGTAATTTGACAATACATTTGGCCATATTTGAGGCAGGATGCTGAATAGAGAAGCAAACCAGCTCTTTGCCCCAACAGCTTTCATAGCCTCCTGCGGACCTGGATCGGATGCTTCAACGAGTTCTGAGATCAATTTTCCCAGAACCCCAATGTTATGAAACATAATGGCCAGGACAGCCGGAAAAGGACCTAGCCCAAGAGCCGTCAAAAGAATCAAACCAAAAACAATTTCAGGGATGGAACGGACAAAGCTGAGGCCTACTCTGGTTATATGGTAGACAAATTTTGAGCCGGATGTGTTTTTGGCGGCCATAAAGCTTAAGGGAAGCCCGATAATAAGCCCGAAGAAGCTTCCCAGAAAAGCCATCGCCAATGTTTCCAGACTGTCTTCGAGTATCCTTGGAAGGAGTGAAAAATCCATTGGGAACCAATGGGACAGGAAATCAATCATGTTGCGGAAGTCTTTGAATTTCGATAAGTCGAATTCTGTCAGCTTCATGCTTAGAAAAATAAATAAAGCCAACACGGTATATGTTAATATGCTGCGTTTTTTAAACCACAATCTTATCAGCCCTATTCTTTAATAAGTCCCTCTTTTAGGGCAGCCTGACGGATGCTTTCATAATCTTCGTTGCTTGCTTCAGTAAATCCGCTTGCACCGAATGCATCCAGAATTTCGGGATCTTCAATTGCCAGAAATGCTTCCTTCAATGCTTTAATTGTTTCTTCATCGGTGTTTTCATGTACAGCCCAAGGGTACTGGAAAAGCTTTTCTGATTTCCAGATCGTTTTAATCTGCTCTCCATCTACTTTTCCTGAATCTACTAATTGATTGTAAATGGCACTGTCGATCGCACCGGCATCCACCTGTTTATTTTGAACTGCCAATGCAGTAGCATCATGTGAGCCCGTGAATCGGACGGATTTAAAGCTGTGGTCATCCTCGGATTTATATACTTCGCGGTCCTTCAATTCAATGGATGGGATAAGAGATCCTGAAGTTGAATTGATATCACCGAAGGCAAAGTCAGCTTCACTGCTGTTTTTCAGTAAATCTTCTAGTGAATTCCATGGATTGTCTTTGTGGGTGATGATATATGAATAATAGAATGGCTCTCCATCAATCAGCTGTGTAATGATGGCTTTTGCGCCGCTCTTCTCATGGGCAACAACATATGTTAACGGGCCGAAATAGGCCATATCAATTTTATCGTAGTTCATGGCTTCCACTACCCCGTTATAATCCGGATAAACTTCGACAGCTACCTCCCGATCGAGTTTTTCAGATAAGGTTGACTGCAATTTTTCCATGGCAGCTTCCATGGATCCCTCTGTTTGAACAGGGATGACCCCAATGGTGAACGTTTCTTTCGACTTTTCTTTTCCATTCTCGTCTGTATTTTTTGAGTCTGAGTCGTTTCCGCTGCATGCAGACAGAAGCATCAGTGAAAAGATGGTCAGGAGCATTAAGAATTTTTTCATTTTTGCACTTCCTTGTTTATGTTTTGTAGTAAAGGTAAAAAAGGACTCTTTTCGAGTCCTTTTTTAGATAACAGTAATCCTTCCGGGATTCTGATCTGTGACTGTCCCGATGATGGAAGCCCATTCTACCCCTTTTTCCTTTAGGTCATTTAGGAGGGGTTCAGCTTCTGATTCAGGAACGGTTATTAAAAGTCCTCCTGATGTTATAGCATCACAAAGAATCACTTGGTCTACGTCATCAATATTTTCATATTGAATCCGGCCGGACAGCCATTTATGATTCTTTTTAGAGCCGCCGGGAATAATGTTCTGCTCGGCAAGCTCCCTGGTTTTTGGAAGAACAGGCACGGCTGTGCTTTCAATGGTTATTCCTGTGCCGCTTCCTTCTGCGATCTCCATGGCATGGCCCAGAAGGCCAAAACCAGTAATGTCTGTGCAGGCATTAACCTGGTAGTTATCCATTGCTTCAGCTGCTTCTTTATTCAAAGCAGCCATAACTTCCATCACACGGTCAATGCCTTCCTGATCCAGCATATCCCTTTTAATTGCTTGAGTAAGAATGCCAACGCCAATCGGCTTGGTTAAGATCAATTTGTCGCCTGGCTTGGCTCCAGCATTTGTTCTTACCCGCTCAGGGTGTACGGTTCCAGTCACAGATAAGCCGAATTTTGGCTCCTGGTCGTCAATGGAGTGCCCACCAACTAACACAGCACCGGATTCTTTCACTTTATCGGATGCACCAGCCAGAATGTCTGCAAGTATGCTTTTATCCAGTTTGCTGATAGGGAAACCTACAATATTCATGACGGTTATAGGCTTGCCGCCCATTGCGTAAATATCACTCAGCGAATTGGCTGCGGCGATTTGGCCGAACATATATGGATCATCAACGATAGGAGTAAAGAAATCCAGTGTCTGCACAAGGGCAGTTTCATCATTTATTTTATATACGCCTGCATCATCCGATGTATCCAATCCTACGAGGAGGTTCGGGTCAGGTACAGACTTAGGCAAATGACGCAGAACCTGCGCCAGGTCTTCAGGACCAATTTTGCATCCTCAGCCGCCTTTTGTTGATAAAGAAGTTAATTTTACGATTTCTTCTCTCGACATATTTCTCTCTCCTTACTTATTCAATGTTTACTTGGGGATTTTTCTAAGATGGTTTCATAAATTTTTTGAAGTGCCTTGGCTTCATATTCCGAAGAATGACTGCCCTCAACGTAGAGTTTGGCAGCATGCCCCAATTTAATCCTCAATTCGTTATTATTCACTAGTTTGTCTGCATAATCAAGAAATTCGACCGGATTAGTGTAGATTAAACCGGTTTCCTGATGTGAAATGATATTCCTGTTGCCCAGGTTATTGGCTGCAAGAACTGGAAGGCTATACTCCATTGCTTCTAAAATGGCAGCAGGCTGGCCTTCAGAATGGGATGTGTTCAATACGGCATCCGCTTGCCTGTACAGCTCTCCCATATGGTGATACGGGATCTGGCCAAGATATTGAACCCATTCTTTATTTTTTTCAGTGAGGGTCTTTACGCTATTTCCCTCTTCTTCTTCAATAACAGGGCCCGCCAGCCAAAGACGGATGCGGGGATTCTTTTCATATAATACTTTAAGTTTTTCTATGGCAAAAGGAATATTCTTCACCTTGCGGATTCCTGCCGGCAGCAAAAATAAAAAAGTGCCGTGTTCTTTTTTATAGTCGGCACAAGCTCTAGAAAATATTACAGTGCCCTGATGGATAACGCTGATTTTATCCTTTGCTTCAGGAATTTCACCTGCCAGTACAAGCTTAGCTTCTTCATCAAATACATGTATAGCTTCGGCATTGATAATGGTTTGAATGACTTCGGTTTTCTTCACCGGATCATTAAGGTCGATATTCAAATCAGTGCCGGTCATCGTTACGACGTATCTTTCAGGAATTTCACCAAGCTTCTTAATAAATTGACCAAACCGATAAGCATTAAAGCCATGCACAATATCGGCTTTGGGCAGGCTGGTTAATTTGCAGCGGTCTGTGATATTGATTATTTCAGTCTCAATGCCCAGCTTATTGAGGCTATCAGAAATACGCTGAACGGTAACTGTATTTCCTCTTGCCTGATGAAAATTCGGGCTTGCCAGAAGTACTTTCATCCTGTCATCCTTCACAATTGTATTTGCTCTATCTTCGTTTTAATTAAAGTTTGCATCAATTATTGCAGGAATATTTCATCCTGTCCATTAATTGTATTTCAGCAGGCTGTTCTTTTAATTATGACTGTAAAAAAGCCTGTTTCTAGAAACAGGCCATCCTTCTATTGGTTTCCGAATTCTTCTACAAGATCTTTGAATTTCTGAAGGGAGTTTTCAATCGGGTATGGGGAAGTCAGATCCACTCCGGTTTTCTTTAGCAGCTCCAGCGGATAATCGGCGCTTCCGCTTTTTAAGAACTCCAGATAGTTTTGCAGCGTTTCATTGTCCCCTTCAAGAATTTTCGCTGCCAAATGAATGGCAGACGCAAATCCGGTTGCGTACTTATACACATAAAATGGACGGTAAAAATGAGGGATCCTGGCCCAGCCGAATTTCACTTCTTCATCAAAAACAATTTCATCCCCGTTATATTCGCGGAATAAACGTTCATAAATTCCGCTGAAAACCTCAGCGTTAAGCGGCGCTCCCCTTTCCGCTAATTCATGGGTTTTCATCTCAAACTCAGCAAACATTACTTGAGTGAAGAAGGTTCCTTTAAACTGATCAATAAAATGATTAAGGAGATGCCTGCGGACATCTTTATCCTTCTCCATGTTCAGCAGATAATGAATCAGGAGTACTTCGTTCACTGTGGAAGCGACTTCCGCCACAAAGATGCTGTAGCGGGCGGTAATCTGCGGCTGGTGCTGTGAGCTCAGTTTGCTGTGGACACCATGCCCGCATTCATGAGCAAGTGTAAAAAGGCTGTCCAGATCATCACGGTGATTCAGAAGGATATAAGGATGAACACCATAAATGCCCAGATTATAGGCGCCTGACCGCTTCCCTGGAGTTTCACGCACATCAATATAGCGGCCTGACTTAAACTCCTTCAGAATAGAAATATAATCATCCCCAAGAGGCTTGAGCGCTTTACACATTGTGTCATAAGCTTCTTCATACGATATTTCAGGTTTGACTCCCTTTACTAAAGGAACACTTAGATCATATTGCCTCAGCTCGTCAACGCCTAACTTTTCCTTGCGGATCGCAGTATACTGATGCATTGCCCCGATATTCTTTTTAGTCGTTTCAATTAGATTGACATACACCTCCTTTGGCACCTGATCACCGAACAATCCTTTTTCAAGTGCTGAAGGATAATTGCGGATTTTGGCCATAGTAACATTGTTTTTTATCGCAGCAGAAAGCGTGGAAGCAATGGAGTTCTTCAGCTGCACATAAGGCTGGTAATAGGCCTTATAGGCTTCTTTCCTCTTTTCCCGGTCTTCTTCTTCCATGATTTTCGCATACATGCCCCGTGTCAGTTCAACCTTCTCGCCATCCTCAGTTGTTACATCGCCAAATTTTATATCTGCATTATTCATCATTCCGAAAGTATGGCTGGGAACCGAAAGTGCTTCGCCAAGATGGGACAGGACTTCCTCCTTGTCCTTATTAAGGACATGCGGCTTATAGCGGAAGGATTCAAGCAGGTCCTCCTCAAAGTATTTCAAGCCCTTTTCTTCAGCAATATAGCCCTTCAGTGTTTCCTCATCAAGGCTTAAGAGAAAAGGCATAAAAAAAGAAGTGGAAGAACTGACTTTAACGCTTAATTGCTTTGCCCTGTCTACATAGGCCTGAGAATCTGTCACACGTGTGTCTTCATCGGTTTTCAGCATCGCATAAGCAAACAGCTTATTAAATATGTAAGAGAGTTTTTCTTTTTTTTCAAGGTATTGATAAAGGGAGTTGCCATCGTGAATCTGTCCGTCGAAGGTTTTCAGCTTATCGGCCAGTTGTTCAATATGTTTGTAATCTTCTTCCCATGTCTCCATGCTTGGGTATATGTCTTCCAGATTCCATTTTTCATCCAGCGGAACATCATTTCTGTCTTTGTATGTTTTCATGTTATTACTCCTTTGCAGCAAACTGTTGTTTTATTAGGCTGTTTTCGTAAAATTTGTTGCTTGTACATAACTGAGTATAATTTGCTGAGTTGATTGGAGCGGAGGGCACTTGACTCCTGCGGGAGTAGCGGGACAGGTGAGACCCCGCAGACGCGTAGCGTCGAGGAGGCTCAGCGCCCGCCCCGCGGAAAGCAAGTGCCTGCAGCGGAAATCAACGGGCATAATCCATAAGCAAACAACAATCTTCGAAAAACAGCCACTATTAATTAACTATATTCAAAAGTTATCGCAAAAACCCTTCCACATTTTTGATTTTATCACTAATGGCTATTAAAATAATGTTGAAAGGATGTGGACGGTTTGGCGATTACTCTGCCTCATATAGAAGACTCAAACAATACTGTGTATTTTCCTCCGGCGGGTCATTTTGAAACCTTTCAGGACGATGCGCATTATGAAGAGAAAGTCAGGGAATGGGGATTATCAACTACTAGAGAAGTTAAAAAGGAATTCTGGTATAAAGAAAAAACACAGCAGCGTCTTGTAACGGTTAAAGGGTATCAGACGTACGGCGAGTCTGGAGATTATTATACGATTATAATCGAGTTTCAGGATGGAAATCTGAGCTGCATACATCCGGCTTATCTTAAGGAGATGCAGTCCCCTAGCTTTGGGAAAGCCCTGGCTGCTGATTTTGGGGATATCTCCTCAGCTCCTTCTGAAAAAGAAGCACCAAAAAAAGCCGCAGAGAAGTCTGTTGATGAAACAAAAAAATCTGCTGATAACAGCAAAAGTGATAAACCGGCTGCCAAAAAAGCCAAAAAGGAAAAACAGCCTGCGTTTGAGCTTCCGGCAGATAAGGTTCACTTTACAGCTAAAGTTAAGCAGCTTGCCCTGAGCTGGAACCATTTCAATGAAGCCAATGATGAAGTCATCATACTTGAAGATCTTATCATTCAGGAGGACGAACCGATTGAAGTTGGGCTTGGCTGGTGTTCCCATTCGAAAACGTTAAAGAAATTTGAACTTCAGCCGGGTGAAAGACTCGAATTCGATGGGAAAATAGTTAAAAAGAAATTGCCTAAAGGGAAAGACTGTGACGAAGAATTCATTATCGAAGAATCTGTTTTATACAAAATTAATAATCCATCAAAAATCAAAAAAAGCTAAAGAGCATTAAGCTCTTAGCTTTTTTTGATTAAGAAAGAATCCTTTTCTCTCCCTTGATTTCCTGTATGGGACTGATGTTTTGTGTGAATTCAAGGGTTCCCATATAAAGCCCGTTATCATCCCGTACAGCAAAATAACGGATATAAACATATTTATCCCTGAATTTAATCCAGAAATCTTCAGAGTCTTTTCGTCCTTCCTTGAAATCCTTCAGCAATTCCTCCACTACATGTACACTGCGGGGCGGATGGCAATTCTGAACGGTTCGTCCAATCACGGCTTTCGTTCTGGCAAAGATTCTTTCCTTGCCATGAGAGAAATAGCGGACAACGTCATCATGATCAATAAAGGTGATATCGACAGGCAAGTGATTGAATAACAGCTCCAGCTGCTTTAAGGACAAAATGCCCGTTTCCATTTTGATGTAGCCTTCTGATATTGCATTCCCGTCAATCCCTTTCCGTTCGGGCTCCCATTCCTTTTCAGGGCCGGTCAGACAGAACCCAATCTCATCGCTTTCATGGGCGATCTTTACCCACTCATCTTCTGTAAGGTTTTTTAAAGCCATTGGGAAAAGGATATTTTCCTCCCTGTAAATCATGGCACTGACTTCATTGAAAACGAAACGGACTGCATTGATGACCTTTTGCTTGTCCCCCTCGTAATGGGTGAGGAGGTTCCTGGCTTCCTTGATGCCATCCCTGATAAAGTCATCTATGCTCCACATATTATTTGTTGGACCATAAATTCCGTACCTCTCCAGGTAAGGAAAAAGCAGATTTTCCTTTCGGCTGTAATGCTTATCAAGATCAAGGAGCAGAATGCAGTCTTCTAATAGTGCATAAACATTGTCCTCATGATCTTCCTGGATGAACGACTCGAGATGGACCTTAACATTTTCTCTCAGATGCTTATCAATTGCCTTGTTCTCCCGGGTGAAAGTATGGATGGGATGCCCGGGCTGTTCTTCCGGTTTAGGATGAGCAGCTGTTTCATTGCTATGAATAGAATGGCTGTGATGGTCCGGATGTTCACGGTTATTAATTAGTTCGCTCACTGTACAATTCCTCCTATATCAATCCTTTTTCAAGGCTGTTATTAGTGCTTATAAGGAATGTACCATGTAGAAAAAGTTCTTATTGTGATGAGGATCATATAAAAATAAAAGTTTATTGTTTTTATGCCGGAATGGAATGTCAGCAATAAATTACCACCCCCTTCTTCTTCCCTTTTTTGTTACACTTTTAAAGGATTGAAAGATGGAGGTTTTCTAGCAGTGAAGAGAAAATATCAAGTTTTGATCATGATTGCTATTATTTTTTCCGGCGGATTCGCTGCCGGCATTTACTATACAAAAAACACAAGCGGGCTCCAGTCTATTAAACAGCCTGCCCCTGCTTCCCAATCGGACAAACTTCCTGTTCCAAAAAAGGTTCCGGAGTTTTCAAAGATCCCGGAAAAAGTGCTGATGAGTTATGTCCAGGATTATCGCGATCCCGCTTCGATCGATTATTCAAATCTGTCTCATGTCATTTTTTCTTTTGCTCATCCTGAGAAAGACGGAAGCATTTCTTTTAATGGTGAGACTGCGCGGAGTAATCTGCAGAGAGTGGTGTCGAATGCTCACAAGCAAGATGTGAAGGCATTCCTAGCTGTGGGGGGATGGTTTCATATCAATGGCGGGGAATCCTATGATTATTTTAAACAGGCAATAGCGGAAGACTCCTCGAGAAACAGGCTTGTAACAGAACTCTCGGGGCTGGTTAAAAAGGAAAACCTTGACGGAATTGATATTGATTTTGAGCATCCGCGTTCAAAGGAGGATGCAAGATTCCTGGCTGTTTTTATCAATCATTTGAGCGGAGTGCTCCATGCAAACGGCAAGGAGCTGTCTGTTGCGGTTCATGCCAAGGTTCATAGTGTAACAGGTACAGAGAGCGGATATGTTGTGTATGAGCCCGACATGTTCAGGAAGGTTGATTATGTGAATATCATGGCATATGACGGCCAGTGGGATGGGGGATACAATGCCGCAAATCTTTCTCCCTATTCCTTTACAGAGAATATCGCCAATTATTGGGGCAATCTCTTTGATTCAGAAGGGATTTCCAAAAATAAACTGGTTCTGGGTGTTCCTCTTTATGCTCAGCCGGAGGATCCTGCCGTTAAGCCGGTATCCTATCGGGCCGTCATAAACAACAATCCTGAAAATGCAGCAAAAGATAGAACCAGCATGAATGGCATCAGCTATTACTATAATGGGTCCGCCACCATGAAAAAGAAAACCATCCTGGCTCTAAACCACGGATTCGGCGGAATGATGATCTGGGAAGCTGGCCATGACGCAAAGGGGGCCTACAGCCTCACTGGAACGATTGCTGAAGTTCTTCAAAACACAGCAGAGCCTGTAAAGTATTATTCTGTGATTCATACAAAATGAGAGAAGAGCAGGAAAATTCCCTGCTCTTTTTCATGAAAGTAAAAACTTCTTAATTTCCTCCCGCCGGTCCTTATAGACCTTCTCCCCGAGCATAATCAATTCTTCCACAAACTTTATTTCGTCAAAAGGCATTTCTTCTCCCAGCTCTTCATTAATGCGCAGGTAATTTTCTCCGAGAAGATGTTTGCAATGGTAGGTAACCGATTCGGAGGATAAATGAAGAGCCAGGTCCAATAGCTTGGGCGTCACTTTCATCGATGGGAGCTGGAATGGCAGCCAATGCTTTACACCCCAATATTTATCATGATCAATCGTAAAATCAATTTTTTGAAGACCGGTTCCAAGCGAAAGAATTTTTATGTTTTGCAGCTCCATCTTGAAGTGATGCATAGCCTCCGTAATACAAACGAGTGATGGATTATTAGCCCATAGCCCTCCGTCTATGGATAAATAACTGTTGCTGATGTTGTTCGGCGGGAAATAGACAGGTGCAGAACAGGAGGAAAGCACTGCATCCCAAAGCTTCATGGATAGGCTATCGTTGCCGGGACTTCCGTAATTGGAACGGTGGACGAACGGTTTGCCATGTGTCACATCGACAGCTGGAATCAAAAGCGGTTTTTTTATATCTGACAGCTCCGTTTCGCCAAAGGCTTTCCGGAAAAAGCGCCGCATATACTTATCACTGTATACACTTTTAAAAAGGCCGACCTTAGCCTGTTTAACAAAAATTTTTTTCCCGAATGATTCGTATCCATTCAGGACCTCGCTCATACCTTTTTTCAGGATCAGTGAAGAGGCAATGATCGACCCGGTGCTTGTGCCTGCGATTATATCAAAATAGTCGCCTGCAGGCTGTTTCAGTTCCTCTTCGAGAGCTTTCAGGATGCTTACGGCAAAAACACCGCGTATTCCGCCGCCATCGATGCATAATATTTTCATTGGATCACCTGCTGTTTCCGTAATCGTTCTCCAGAAGATCGAAGCATTTTCCTATGTAAAAAAAGAGAAGGAAGATTCCTTCTCTTCTATTCCTCTTTGTTTATCATTTCTTCGAATACAGCAGAGACTTTATTAAATTCCTCATCGCTTTCAATGGGTGTAAAGTCGCCATCTTCATCCAGTTTTAAGAAGAACACATCAATATCTTCTTCTGTATCCTCCTCAAGATCTTCGACAAAGCTGACAGCAGCATATTGGCTGCCATCAAGCTCCGCAGATGCGAGGACCTCCACTTCCATTTCCTGATCATTTTCATCACTGATTGTAAAAACTTCTCCGACTTCTATCTTGTCCATTTTTTAATCTCCTCTCCTTAATAGGTTCTTACTATATTTTCCCGTTTTAGAGGGATTTCATGCCTAAAATAGAAAAAGGATCGGCTTTAGGTGCCGATCCAATCATCAAGAATTATTTAACTCCTGCTGTCTCTTTCTTTTCCACTTTTACACTCCATCCGAATGGATCAGGTTCGGTTCCTTTTTGGATGCCAGTCAGTGTATCATAGATTTTCTTGGACAAATCCCCGGTTTTCCCTTCATTGATTTCAATAATCTTGTTGTCCCAGAAGAATTCGCCAATTGGAGAAATAACAGCGGCCGTGCCTGTTCCAAATGCTTCTTCAAGCTGGCCATCGGCATGTGCCTGATAGATTTCTTCAATGGAAATTCTTCTCTCGGACACCGGAACATTCCAGTATTTCAGTAACTCCAGTACAGAATTTCGAGTGATTCCTTCCAGGATGCTGCCATTAAGTTCTGGTGTTACAACTTCTCCGTTAATTTTGAAGAAAATGTTCATGCTTCCCACTTCTTCAATATATTTATTTTCTTTTCCGTCAAGCCATAGAACCTGTGAGTATCCTGTTAAGCTTGCAAGCTCCTGAGCTTTCAGACTTGCTGCATAGTTCCCTCCGGTTTTAGCTGTGCCTGTTCCCCCTTTTACTGCCCGCACGTATTCGTTTTGAACAGCAATTTTAACTGGGTTGATGCCTTCCTTATAGTAAGCGCCTACCGGCGAAAGAATAATGATAAATTTGTATCTCGTTGATGGAGCCACTCCCAGATATGGCTCAGTTGAAATGACAAATGGCCGGATGTAAAGTGATGTTCCTTCAATGTTCGGAATCCAGTCACGGTCAACTGAAATTAATTCTTTTAAGGCATAAAGAGCAAGCTCTTCATCAATTTCAGGAATACATAACCTGGAGTTGGATTTATTCAGTCTCTCCATATTTTTTTCGGGACGGAAGAGCAACACCTCATTATCAATGGTCAGATAGGCCTTTAACCCTTCGAATACACTCTGACCATAATGGAAAATCATTGCAGCGGGATCAAGAGAAAGCGGCTGGTAAGGTACAATTCTTGGGTCATGCCAGCCCTGCCCTGCAGTGTAATCCATTTCAAACATGTGATCCGTGAAATTCTTGCCAAACACCAGGTTATCAAATGCAGGTTTTTGTTTTTTCTCAGGTGTGTGGTTGATTTCAATTTTTAATTCTGTCATTTGTCAAAACTCCCTATCTGTAGATGATTTAAAAACCTAATGCCTGCTCTTCGTGCTGCTCTTAAAAGAGTGTAAATAAAAACGCCCAGTCATCCTCCGAGCGTGGACGAAAGGGCTTGCTTCCCGGCAACAACCAATATGGATGCTCAACAGCTGAAGTCATAGAAAAAGACTCGTATGCTGTTTTTGAAAGGGTTGCCTTTCGCTCTTTTCTACTTCAAGGCAGTAGTGCAGTTATTTGTTAAAGTTTTTATAAGTTTTTCTAATATTATGATATTCTACTATTTAATTGTCAATACGAATTGACAATAAATTTAGAATTAATTCGGATTACTGAAAATTCTATGTGCAAAAGAAAAAGAAATAAAGGTGAAAAATCATGTTTTTAAATTTATAATCAATATATAAATACAAAAGGGGATTTATGATAATGGACAGTAAAGAGCTTGAAGAAAAAATTATTCAAAACTATCAGGGCGAAGAGAAAATGATGATCCTCGTATTTGCCCAGTGGTGCATCAATCACGATTTAAATCCGGAGGAAATCTATTTAAAGGCATATCCGAATCAGGGGGAAAACAGTTCACTAAAAGAAGCGCTGGAGCTGACCGTTCCAAAAGAAGAAGCAGGCGATGTACCTGATCAGACTCTGCTTGGTGTTCTATCCTTGTTCGGAAATGATGATCTTGCCTTCGTCGTGATGGAAGAAATAAAGAAAATGAAAAAGGACAGCTAAGCCTTAATAGGCCGCTGTCCTTTTTCATTGAAGATTCTATTTAAACCAGCCCTTCTCTTTGGATTGGGTAATGGCTTCAATCCTGTTCGTAACTTCGAGCTTGTCAAGAATAGCCGAAATATAGTTGCGCACGGTTCCTGTCTTAATGCTGAGCTGGTCGGCAATTTCTTTCGTGTTCTTGCCGTCCGCTATCAGTTCCAGCACCTCTTTTTCCCGGTCTGTCAGCGGGTTTTCTTCGCCATAGACATCATCCATTAATTCAGGTGCATAGATGCGCCTTCCTTCCAGGACGTTTCTGATAGAGCTTGCCAGCTCCTCACTTGGGCTGTCTTTTAATAGGTACCCTCTTACACCGGCCTTAAGGGCACGCTGGAAATAGCCTGACCTCGCGAAGGTTGTCAGAATAATAACTTTGCAGCCGCTGTCTTTTAATTCTTCCGCCGCTTCCAGCCCGCTTTTTTCAGGCATCTCAATATCCATGATGCATACATCCGGTTTAAGAGTTTTGACAAGGGATATGGCTTCTTTTCCATTCGAAGCTTTCCCAATGACCTCCATATCGTCTTCAAGATTTAGCAGAGATCCTAACGCACCAAGCACCATCCGCTGATCTTCAGCTATGACGATTTTTATCATGCCCTCTCCTCCTTGTTTGGTTCCTTCACGACAGTTGGTACTTTCATTATAATCGTTGTTCCATTCTCAGATACAATTTCAAGACTTCCGTTGACAAAGTCGAGCCGCTCCCCTAAGCCAAGCAGTCCGGATCCCTTGCCGACATCTGTTGAGGGATTCATGCCGACACCGTTATCCCGGACAGTAATGCTGACTTCATTCCAGGTTTGTTCTATGCGGATGCGGCATTCTGTCGCCTTACTGTGTTTTACTACGTTAGTTACAGCCTCTTTCATGCACATGCTTAGAATATTCTCAAGGAAGAGTGACACATTTTTTAATTTGATATCTTCATCCCCGATGAATTCGATAGAAGCCGCCTTTAAAATTTGCTTAACTAGGATAATTTCTTCCTTCAGTCTGATTCCCCTCATCTGGGAAACCATTTTTCTTACTTCGTTTAATGCTGTTCTGGCGGTTTGCTGAACGTCTATAAGCTCTTCCTTTGCCTGGTCCGGATCTTTGCTGATGAGCTTCCTGGCCAGATCGCTTTTTAACCCGATAAGAGACAATTTTTGTCCGAGAGTATCATGAAGATCTCGGGCAATCCGCTGTCTTTCTTCCTGTTTGACGAGGTCCGCAATCCTTTTGTTGGCATCCTCGAGCTGTTCCTCAAGCTTTTCCTGCTTTTTCTTATTGTGAATGTTAAAAGGAAGCAAAATCACACTGATCCAAATGATAATAATGAAAGGGATCTGCTCGAGAAATAATGGCTTCTGGGTGACAAAATTAATGTTTATGGAGATGGTGGTTGCGATCAGGTGGATGACATACAGCGTTAAAAAGGCAATCCTGTTTTTGATATGGCCATTGTAATAAGCAATATAAAATGCAAAATAAATAAATGAAAAGAGAATGGTCATTGTGATCGATATGCTGATTAAGATGCCAGTCCATAAATAGACAGGCCATTTCCGTGATATAAAGGCAAAACGCAGCGATATAAAAAAGAGTATAGTCAGGATAATTCCGACGGCTATGGTGATTTTAGATGTGGATCTGAAGATGAAATAAAACGGCAGAATGCTGAATACACTCCATATATATGGAGAAATGCCCGAACTTTTCAATGCAGTTAAATATTTTTTAAACATATGAGGTACCCTCTTTTTATTCATGAAATAATGAAACAGCTCCTTTGCTATCATATCACAAAGGAGCTGTTCTTCAGCTTATACATTCAGTTTACGGCTTCACAGATGCCGTTTTAGTTCTGCTCTGTTTTTGGCTGACGGCAGACTTCTTTGCTGCTCCATAACCGGTGAAGTCCTGGGCTTCTTCATCCCATAAACGGAATTTGAGTGACTTCAGGCTGGTAGAAAGAGTAATCGTCGGCACGTTCTGAAGTTCAGCTGTATTATAATGAGCGCTTTCAAGGTTGTAGTTAGGAACGCGCGGGCTTAAGTGATGAATATGATGGAACCCGATGTTCCCTGTAAGCCACTGAAGCACTTTCGGAAGCTTGTAAAAGGAGCTTCCTTCTACAGCAGCTTTTACATACTCCCACTTATCATCCTCTTCAAAATACGAGTCTTCAAATGTATGCTGTACATAGAAAAGCCAAATCCCGGCTGCTCCTGAAATCATAAAGATCGGCCCCTGCACCATCAGGAACGCTTCCCACCCGATAGTCCAGCACATGAACGCATACAAACCGGCGATGGCCGCATTTATAAGATACGTATTGATGCGTTCATTCTTTCTTGCCCCTTTTCTGTTAAAACGGTTTTTTAATAAAAATACATAAATAGGGCCTAAACCTAACATAACGAACGGATTGCGGTAGATGCGGTATGCTACACGAGTGGACCATGACGCATCCTGATATTCTTTCACTGTCAGTGTCCAGATATCACCTGTACCGCGCTTGTCCAGATTCCCGCTGGTTGCATGGTGCACATTGTGGTCATGCTGCCATTGGTGATAAGGAAAGACGGTCAGGATCCCTGTGATTGTGCCAATGATCTTGTTTGCTTTGCGGTTTTTGAAAAAGGAATGGTGGCAGCAATCATGGAAAATAATGAAGATCCTGACAAGAAAGCCTGCTGCAACGACAGATATGCCAAGCGTCAGCAAGTAAGAAATGCTCAGGCTCTTATAAGCAAGGAACCACAGCAGGAAAAAAGGTCCCAGCGTATTGACAAGCTGCATAATGCTTTTGGTTAAATCTGATTTTTCATAAGGTGCCATTTGTTTTTTTAAGTTGAGTTGTTTTTGTTTAGAAGTCATTTGTTAATTCCCTTCATCATGACGTTAATTTTAATAATAAAGGGTTTGCAAACTGCTTTGTAGACATAGGTGTCATGTCCAAACCATGACATTTATCATGGTTTGGACAAAAAATTAAGAGTTCATCCTAATATCTGGCTATAAATATTTATTTATTACGGGTTTCTTCCACTTCTGACACAAGGTTAAAAAGAAATTTGTACACTAACTGATATGCATCTTTTATTGAAAGTTCCTCTTTAAAATCTTCAAGGTCGTTCAATGAAAAATTAAAATCCCAAAGCCCATCCTGCTGGCTGAACATCAGGCTGTATTTTGGTGTGCCGGTAAGAGTATTTTCGTCTATAAATGCTCTTATAGCTGATTCTGCTTTTTTTGGCAGCTTCAGTCCAAGCATTACTTCATAGTTGCCAAAAACATCATCTGTTTCAAAGGAAACGGCATCCGCTCCAATCAGATCAAACCATTTCGACTCCAGATACATAAATTCATTTTTATGATTTTTGAAGTAGTCTATTGGTTGATTTAAAAAGCCGGCAGGCTCCTGTCCGAGAACTTCCTCTGTTTCTTTATCTCCTCTTTCTATATAAGCATCATTAAATCGGTCTTCGGGATTCTTGATTCCGGCTTCATGATCATCATTCAAGAGTCCCTGCTTTTGGGCATATTCCTTTTCTTTTTCATAAAGTTCAGCGGGCTGTTCTTTCAAGTGCTTTTCCATCCGTTCTTTTAACAAGTTGCTTTCCTCCTCAAATATCTTTACCTTCCCCGTCTTTTGGATGAATTTCTTGAAGCTGTGGGCGAAGGCTTCTTTTTCCCTTGGGTTTTTGTGCGGCCTGTTCGAGGTGAACTGCTTTTGCCTTTTCTGCCTTTTTCATGGGAAAACCTGTCTTCTTTTGATTTTGGCTGGCCTCCTTTTCTGCTGTCATTTTTCTTTCCAGCGGAGGTTTGGCGTTTGGAATCCGGCCTCTTTTTTTCAGATGCTGCTTCAGGCTTGATATCGCTATTGCCAAGGTTTTGCTTAGGAATAGTAATTTTCAGTCCTTTTTCAATTGCTTCAAGGAGCGGCTTGTCTGCAGACGAATAAAACGTAATGGCCAGTCCTTTCATGCCCGCCCGGCCGGTTCTCCCGATGCGGTGCACATAGCTTTCGGGATCAAGTGGGATATCATAATTAAAAACATGTGTGACCCCTTCGACATCAAGCCCTCTAGCGGCTACATCCGTCGCAACTAACAGCTGTATCTCTGCGTCCCTGAATCTCTTCATTACTTGTTCACGTTTAGATTGTGATAAATCCCCATGAAGCTGATCGCAATCAAAACCGTTCGATTTCAGCACTTCATATAATTTGGTTACTCTGCGTTTTGTACGGCAGAAGATCACGGCCAAAAATGGTCTATGGGTTTGAATCAGCTCTACCAGCGTACCCTGCTTGGCACGGTCGAAGGTATGTATCGCTATTTGTTTAACTGAATGGGCTGGTCCCTGTGTTTTTTCAACTTGGATATACTGCGGCTCTTTCATGTGTTTGTTTGCCAGTTTTCTTATTTCTGCCGGCATAGTTGCAGAAAAAAGCATCGTCTGCCTTTTGGCAGGCGTTTCTTTAATAATTCTCTCAACCTCATCAAGAAAGCCTATATGCAGCATTTGATCGGCTTCATCCAATACTAAAAAATCCACTTGTGATAAATCAATGGTATTTCGTCTGATGTGGTCCAGCAGCCGGCCAGGTGTCCCCACTACAATCTGGACATTCTTTTTCAGCTTTTTGAGCTGCTTGTCCACATCCTGCCCTCCATATACAGCTAGGACATCTATATCACTGTCTTTCGTAAGCTTCAGTACTTCGTCTGTTATCTGTAATGCCAGTTCCCTTGTCGGCGTTACAATCAGAGCCTGGATCTGAACGGCATTCGGGTCCATTTTCTCCAGAATAGGCAAAATAAAGGCCAATGTCTTTCCGGTTCCTGTCTGCGCCTGTGCTATGACATCGTTTCCTTCCATAACAGCTGGAATCGCCTGCTCCTGAATAGGTGTTGGCTTAGCAATGCCATGCTTTAGCAGAATTTCAGATAGCTCTTCCGAAATGCCAAGTTTTAAAAATTCCTGCAAATAAAACCCTACTTTCTTTATTCAATATGTCCTTATTTATATTGTGTGTTTAGCGGCAAAATAGCAAGCATTCTAGTGGATAAAAACGTGAAAAAAATGGTTGGTTCAAAATAAAAAGCCCAGGTTTAGACCAAATGGCCTTCAATGGGCTTCTAACACAATAGATAAATTTATTCCCAATCCTTTGTTGGCTCTCTTTCTTCAGCCATTTCCATCCCATAGGCAAGCCGCGGATTCAGAGCAGATTGGCTGCTCTCCTTCTCTTGGCTGGATTCCCTGGTATTTACAAGGAATCTGTGGACAAAGACTTCGGATAGAGTGATAATTCCTGCCGCAATGACACTTCCCCAAGCGATTTGCAGATAACTGTTAAGCAGCACACTTCCAAACACCCAAACAGATGCATAAACTAAGAAAAAGTCAGCAATAAGGGCATTCCGGTTTCCAAGCCGCGGAAGGATGATGCGGTCTCCGAGCAGATAAGACATGGCTGTTACCAGAATACTGAAAGAAAGAATATCTGCGAATGTCGCATCAAAGAATAAATCAAGCGCAAAGGCAAAAGCAATCATAGCTGATGCTAATTTAAGTATTAAGATAAGTGTTTTGTTCAAAAGAATACCTCCTCTTTTACCATAGCTTTTATCAATATGAAGATTCCCATTCATTTTGTGTTCCTCTGCCTCACAAGCAATTTTTTCAAAAAAATAAACAACTTGTTCAGTGTCCCTCAATATAATGGCAGTAATAGGGATTACATTTTAAGTTAAAGGTTGTGGAAGAGTGATACTCCGAGACAAAATACTTAATGTGGTGATAATAAGTGAATGCTGAATATAAATTTCAAAATCTTCAGGAGAGGAATATGACTTTTGAGCAGGTATTCAACCGGATCTTACTTTTTATAAAGCGAAATCCTGATGGGAACTTTAGGCTGATGATTGGAACAGATTCACAGGTTCATTGCAATCGCACTGTGTTTATAACCGGGATTGTGATTCAAAATAAGCGAAAAGGCGCCTGGGCATGTATTCGGAAAACTGTTATACCTAGGAAAATGCTGCACCTTCATGAGCGAATCTCCTATGAAACCTCGCTGACTGAAGAAGTGGTCTCTTTGTTTACAGAGGATTACAAAGACAAAATGTTTGAAATCGTTCTGCCATTCCTTTATAAAGGCGGATCATTCTCAATGGAAGGGCATATGGACATCGGATCAGGCAAAAGAAATAAAACCAGAGAATTTGTGAAAGAAATGGTGTCCAGGATCGAATCAATCGGCCTTGAGCCAAAAATAAAGCCGGAAGCATTCGTGGCCTCCAGCTACGCTAATCGATATACGAAATAAAAGAACTCAGGATATATGAGTTCTTTTCATTGGGGCAAATTATACACCTGCATGCTCCCTGTATTCCTGTTCTGCCTTTAATGCCACAGCCTCGGTCAGTTCTGCAGTAATTTCAGGAAGAGCTGTATTAAGCAAGGAATTCGCTACTTTAGCCATCATTCCCTCTGCTGAAATATCAAGTGATCCTGTCATGATATTTTTCTTATTCTTTCCTTTCTCCGCAAGAAAGTATCCATGTCCAGTAAACTTCTCATTAAGTCCTGTTAAATGAAACGTAACCTTTGTTGGCTCCTGCCAGCTCGTTATATCCACTTTTAATTCGATTTTTTTCTTAATAATCCCCATATCGCTTTTGAAGCTCCAGGTTGACTCTTTGTCACTCAGTACCTCATGTGCAATATATCCGGGCACTAATGGTGCCCAGTTCCCAATATCACTGACAAAGCTCCATATTGCCCCTATTGGAATATTTACTTCAGCCTGATGTGTGCAGCTTGCCATTTTTACCGCCCCTTTTAAATATTTCATAAGTTGGTTTCCATGAATATGTATTCAAACTAACAGGGCGAGATTCATAAATTTTTATTTTATTTGATCAATTCATTGGAGATCAGCTCATATGAACGTATACGATCCTCAAATTGGTGAACAAGGGTAACAATCATGATCTCATCTGCTTGGTACTGGTGCTTCATGTCCATCAGATGCTCGGCAACTTCTTTAGGGCTTCCTATAATTTCGCGGTTTCTATTGTTAAATGGCTCCACATTCAGCCTGCGAAAATAGTGTTTTGCCTCCTCAATTGAAGGAATCCCATCAGTGCCTTCATTGTTTTCTGCTTTTATCTTCCAAAGCATGCTGCTGAGTGCCAGTTCTTCAGCTTTCTGTGTTGTCTCAGCGCATATTGCCGAGACTGTTAATATAACTTTTGGTTTCTGTAAAGTTCCCCTTGCAATGAAATTCTTCCTATATTGTTTTATGATGTCTTTCCCATCTTGTTCACTCATAAATTGACCAAATGCATAAGCAGATCCAGATTCAGCAGCCATTAAAGCACTTTTTCTGCTTGTTCCTAATAACCAGGGTTCCGGGCTAGTTTCCGGCAGAGGTGAAGCTGATAGTTTTGCAAACATGTGATCCTGAGAAAAGTCATTATGTAAAAAGTGAAGAAGCTCCATCACCTTTTCAGGCATTTGGCGGACACCTTCCAAAAAATTATCTGAGAGCGCCATGGACGCTTCTGCTGATCCTCCTGGTGCCCTTCCGATTCCGAGGTCCACCCTGCCAGGAAATAATGTAGCAAGCGTATTGAATGATTCCGCAATTTTGTATGGCTTGTAATACGGCAGCAATATGGCACCTGCACCAATCCGTATTTTTTTTGTTTTTGCACCGATATAACTCAACATGATTTCAGGAGCTGAACAGGCAAAGCCGGATAAATCATGATGTTCTGCAATCCAATATCTTGTGAAGCCCAGCCTCTCTGCTGACAGTGCCAGCTGTACAGAAGCTTCCAGTGCTTCTTTGGGTGAATATCCCGATGAAATGGGTGCCTGATCCAAAATGCTTATTTTCAATGTTAATCCCCTCTTTCAAATGTGCTGGTTTCCTAAGTTTCCGCCATTTTAAAATGTAAAACGAATAATAAAGTGCAGATGAGTGAAACTTATATTATTGCCTTTTTTTTAAAAAAAGAAGCTTTAAGAAGTATAACAAATCAAATAATCTTTATCGTTTTATAGATATTTTATACTGCTAAGAATTTTAATTAATGGAGTGTTGAATATGAAGGCGGTAACCTACCAGGGGCCTAATCGTGTAGCAGTTACAAATGTGGATGACCCTAAGCTTGAAAAGAAAGATGATATTATCGTTAAAATTACATCCACAGCTATCTGCGGTTCTGACCTGCACTTATACCAGGGCAACATACCTCTTCCAGAGGGGTATATTATTGGTCATGAGCCGATGGGCATCGTGGAAGAAACAGGACCGGATGTAACAAAAGTAAAAAAAGGGGATAGAGTTGTAATTCCTTTCAATGTATCCTGCGGCCAGTGCGTTTATTGCAAGCAGGATCAAACCAGCCAATGTGATAATTCAAATCCGCATTATGATTCAGGGGGATACTTTGGATACTCAGAGAAATTCGGAAATCATCCCGGCGGGCAGGCGGAATATTTAAAAGTCCCTTTTGGCAATTATACGCCGTTCCTGGTTCCTGAATCTTGTGAATTGGAAGATGAGTCTCTATTATTTTTGTCAGATGTACTTCCGACTGCCTATTGGAGCGTAGTTAATGCCGGTGTTAAAAAGGGGGATACAGTAATTGTCCTTGGCTGTGGCCCGGTTGGATTAATGGCGCAGAAGTTTGCATGGATGGAAGGCGCGGAGCGTGTTATTGCAGTTGATTACCTTGATTATCGGATCAATCACGCAAAGGCAGCAAACAAAGTGGAAGTCTTCGAGTTCACCAAATATCCTGATATGGGGGAGCATTTAAAGGAAATTACCCATGGAGGAGCTGATGTAGTAATCGATTGTGTAGGAATGGACGGGAAAAAGTCGCCCCTTGAGTTTATTGAGCAAAAATTAAAGCTTCAAGGCGGCACCCTGGGTCCCATTCAAATTGCGACAAAGGCTGTAAGAAGAACAGGAACAGTTCAATTAACCGGTGTCTATGGAGCGAACTATAATATGTTCCCTCTCGGTGCCTTCTTCACCAGAAACATTACACTTAAGATGGGACAGGCACCTGTCATCCCATTCATGCCAATGCTCTATGAGAAAATTATTAATAAAGAAATTGATCCGAAAGACATTATTACCCATAAAATTAACCTGGAAGAGGCAAGCCATGGCTATAAAATATTCAATGGACATGAAGACGGCTGCATCAAGGTAGTATTAAAGCCATAATTGGCATGAATAGAGCCTGCTGTTAAACAGCAGGCTTTTTAATTTATGGCTATATTTCCCCATCTTTTAATTAGAAGTTTAACTTCTTCATGATGTTCAATTCCTTCATCAGAAGGTGTTTCCAGAATTAATGGCAATCTTCGAAATGGTTCGGCTTTGACAAGCTGATCAAATTGATTCTCAGTAATGTGACCTTTGTTAAATATATTGGCGTGTCTATCCTTGCCTGAGCCTGCCGGATATTTGGAGTTATTAAAGTGAATCGCTTTAAGATGATTGAAATAGCCCAGCTCTTCCCCTTTTTTTCGAAATTCATTTAGATTTTCTCCATTCCAGAGATTGCTGGCAAAGGCATGCAAGTATCCAGGCAAAAACCAATCTGATCCCGGTGTTCACACAGGCTCCGAACCTGAACAAGCTCCTCCATTGTTGTACCCATTGACCCAGGATACCCAGCAGTGTTGTTCTAGGAGGATTAAGCAATGTTCTTTACTGCGGGAGAGGATTTTATTAAGCATCCCAATCATTAACTGATATCCTGCAAGCGGATCCTTGCTGCTTTTGCAGCTCCTAAATATCCTTCCCTTATGCTTACGTGGCAGCCGAATAACATCCTGATCCCATCCATTCATTACCTTCTATAGTAATGATACCTTCTTCTTGAACGAGAAGAATGACATTCATCACAGATTTGATATTCGTGTTCCCAAGGCAGTTTTTTGCCGCATTTTCTGCACTTTCTTGAGAGCTCCTTAATGTCCGTTTTCAGTCTTTCATGAACATGGTCACTGATTTCTTCCCTTAATCTTTCCCAGTATAACGCCTCGGTTCTCTGCTCAAGTCGATACAGGAACAGCAAATGCAGGCCGATTGCTTTATAAGTCAGCTCCAGCTCTTCCAAATTGCGGTTCTTGATGCGGGGCTCAGGAAGTTCCTCGCCATCAATGATCGCATACATGGTTTCTTCCCATTGACGGACAAGATCGGCTTCTTTTTTTGAAAAAGGAAGATGGAGAAAACCATATAGATCCATCAGGCCGAGCTTTGCTTCAATTTCTGAGCCGCGAATCCTTTCATATAGGTCTCTCTCCTCTGTTAATGCCGCTTTTTTGGTTCCTCTTGGGCTTTCAAACTTATCCCAAAGCTCAAAGAATGACCCGAGATCGCGGTAATACCTTTGAAACCTTTCAAATACTGTATTGGTCGGGGCGATGGCAAAGCTGTGTACCGGTGCATCTTCCATTTCAAGCAAAGCTTTCATTCTTTTGATATCTTTTGTAAAAGCAACCTTCCCAATATTGTAAAGTCCTTTTCGGCCTGCTCTTCCGGCAATTTGCTTCACTTCCTGGGAAGTAAGGGTTCTTCTTTTCGTTCCGTCAAATTTATCATTTTCGAGGAATACAATTCTCCGGATAGGCAGATTAAGTCCCATCCCAATGGCATCGGTGGATACGATGACAGAAGTTTCACCATTTATAAAACGCTGGACTTGTTTTTTTCTGGTTTCTGGAGGCATCGCTCCATAAATCATGCTTACTGAGTGCCCTTCTTGCTGAAGTCTTGAGGCCGTTTCAAGCACTCTCTTTCTTGAAAAACAGATTAGTGCATCTCCTTTTCGGACATGACTGAATTTAAATTCTTTAGCTTCCACTTCAAGGGGAATATCCCGGCTGTATTCATTCAGTTCAATATCTGCCTCGCCAAGCAGCTGCAGCATCATGCTTTTAGCACTGCGGCTTCCAATAATATGGACTTCATTGGCATTTGCCTTGGTAATGGCTTTATACCAGGAAAAGCCTCTGTCTTTATCCGTAATCATCTGAGATTCATCGATCACAATGACGTCATAAAAATCCTTTTCATAGAACATCTCTACCGTGCTGGATAGATGCTGGGAACCGGCAACTGTCTTCTCTTCTTCACCGGTTTTCAAAGAGCATGGTACACCATCTCGGTTCAATTTATCATATACCTCGAGTGCCAAAAGCCTCAAAGGCGCCAGATACATACCGCTGTTTGCTGATTTCATACCTTCAAGCGCATGATGGGTTTTCCCGGTATTGGTTTCTCCAATATGAAGTACATATTTTTTAGCCCGTTCCACTGAAGGACTGTATTCCTGCCCGAAAATATATTCGAGCATTCGTTCTTCTTCCTCTTTCTTCCGCTGCTGCTCAGCCAGTTCTTCTGCTTTTTTTCTTTCCCTGTCTTCAATGTCCTTCTCCAGTTGTTCTTGATGGGCTTCAGGGTCAAATGGGATATCCGCAAGCTTGACCAAATCTTCAACATATTCCTCTTGAATGGTTTCAAAAAAGCTTTCGTAAAGGTTTTGAAGAGTATGGGAAATAAGCTTCTTAACAGACTTTCCGGTCAGCGGTTTATCATATGCATCTTCATATCCCTCGAATAGGTGCTGCGGAAGGTTCTGCAGGATGAGTGTTTGCAGAGTATCGGAAAGAAATCCTGATATATGGTTTTTATATACATAGTAATACGTTTCATATTCGAAATAGCCTTTTCCCCAATACAATGCTTTATGAATATTCCCTGTCAGCTCCTCGAAGAATTCTCCCATAACAGTATAATCTTCGGCATTGAAACTGCCTGTTTCCTCAAGCTTTTCTTCGAGTGCGAAGGTATCCACCTTCTGATACCTTGTCTTATTTTTAAAATCTGAAACCAGCTGCTTTGAAGCCATATGTCTTACATGGAGATAAAGAAGGCTATAATCTTGTTCAATAATTTCCTCTATGTTCTTTTCAATATTTTCACGGATTCGATATTTTCTTCGCTGGAGCTGCTCCTCTTCTGCTTTCTGCAGATAATATGCCCTTGCCTTCTCATAGCGCTCAGCCCAAGCTTCATTATTGCTTTCAAATAGTTCATTAAGCCAGTCCAAACTGTTAAAAGGCTGATAATCCCTCATTTCAGTCCGAAACAGGTGATTGATTATTTTCCTGTCAACATTTTCGGTGTCGTATCCTTTCTCACTTAAATACTTCTTTTTTTCCTGCTTGGATATTTTGGCGGTGATTTTATTCAGCCACACATTTACCCAGATTTGATCGATATAATGAAATCTTTCAGAAAGATATTCCTTATAGGAGGGCATCGATTCCTGGCCGCCCAGATAACGGTCGGCATCCTCCAGAATTTTTATTTTTGTATGCTCTTCAGCACTATTGTATATCTGTTCAAGCTGATTCATGATCCGTTCCCCTTTTAACATCGCCAATAGGCGATGTAATCATTATGACTTAGGTTATGTATGATGTTGAAAATTTAAGTAGTCTTCATTTTACCATCTTTTCAAAAAATATCATTGACATAAAACTTGAACCGGAATATAATTTATTTAGAATTAAAACATCTTGAATTAAAGATAAAATATTGGAGGAGAAAAAAATGGCAAAAACTAAATGGGCAGTTGATCCAGCACACAGCAGTGTGGACTTTTCTATCAAACATATGATGATCGCGAACGTGAAAGGCAGCTTTAACAGCTTTGATGCTGAAATTACAGCAGATCCCGCAGATTTAACAACAGCTGATATTACATTCAATATTGCACTTTCAAGTGTGGATACACGAAATGAAGATCGTGATAATCACTTGCGTTCTGCAGACTTCTTTGATGTTGAGAACCATCCGCAAATGACATTTACTTCAACAGGCATTGTAAGCAAGGGTGACGATGAATATGATGTTACAGGCAATCTTACGATTCATGGTGTAACAAAAACAGAAACCTTTGCTGTCACATATGAAGGATCAGGCAAAGATCCATGGGGCAATGAAAAAGTCGGCTTTACAGCTGCAGGGGCTATCAAACGAAGCGATTATGGCTTAACATGGAATTCAGCACTTGAAACTGGCGGAGTTCTTGTAGGAGATAAAGTAAAAATCGACCTTCAAATACAGGCAGCAAAAGCAGAGTAAAGCAGAAAAAGGCAGGTATACCGTCGAAGCGGTATCCTGCCTTTTTTTTGTTATTGATCGGCTAGCAGAGTGGCAATCTTATCTTCAATAACTTTACCTTCACCGCCATCGGTCAAGTTGTTCAAAATAATGGAAAAGATGAGCTCATCCCCGCTGGATGTCTTAACATAACCTGATAACGAACTGACAGTCGAGATTGAACCTGTTTTTGCTTTGACATTCCCGGCTGCATTGGAGTTTTTCATGCGATTTCTTAGAGTACCTCCTACCATCCGGTCTGTGTCGCCGGCAATCGGCAATGAGTTCAAATAAGAAGAGAACCATTCTTCGTCCTGGACTTCAAAAAGAAGTTGAGAGATTTCATTGGCCGGAATTAAGTTTACATGTGAAATTCCGGAACCGTCCCGGAGCACGAGAGTTTTTTCATCCATTCCAAAAGCTTTTACCTGTTCTTCTAATACTTCAAGCCCTTTTTCCCAGCTGCCTTCCCCTTTGACAACCTTGCCCATTTCCTTGATTAACGTTTCTGCATGGCCATTATTGCTTAATTTCATAAATGGAATAAGCAGGTCTTTAATAGGCATGGATTTATGATCAGCAAACAGCTTTGCTCCTTGAGGGGAAGTGCCTGCTTTTGTCGTCCCTTTCAATTGAATGCCTTGTTCAGCGAGAGAACGCTTTAATAAATCCAAGGCATAGCCAGTCGGCTCCCATACAGCGATCCATTCCCTTGAACGGCTTCCTTCAACTGGAATTTCGCCTTCTATTGTAACGGTGTTCGTGCCGTGATCCCTTTCAATATGGATATCCTTCTTCTCACCTTTAGTGACGGTTTTCGCATTATTAACGATTTTTATGTAGTCTGTTTCCGGCACTATCTTTACAATCGGTTCCTGCCCTTCTTTTTCGGCGGGATAAACCTCTACAATGACTGTACCCGCATCATAATCCTCATTAGGGGAGGCAGTAAGTGCTGAGACTTGTCCGCCATAATACCAGGACTCGTCGCTCCATGACAGATCGGTTGAATAACGCACATCATCATACCAGGTGTCATCACCGATCAGGCTGCCCTGAATAACTTTGATGCCTGCTTCCTTTACTTTAGCAGCAAATGCATCAAAATCTTCCTTTAAAAGAGTTGGATCTCCTTTCCCTTTTAAGATCAAGTCACCCAGCAGTGTCTTCCCCTTTATTGAGCCTGTGTGAAGAAGTTCTGTGGTGAACTGATAATTTTCGCCCAGCGTTTCAAGAGCGGCAGCTGCGGTAAGGAGCTTCATATTAGAAGCCGGCCGCAAACGCACATCCCCGATATGGTCATATACAAGCTCACCGGTTTCTGCATTGCGGATACTGACTCCTGCAAGTCCTCCCTTTAGGATTGGATCATTATTAAGCATTTGGTTCAGCTGCTGGACGAGCTCATTGCCTTCTTCTGTTGCCTTGACATGAGGAGATTCGGGCTGGGCTAAAGGAACAAGTGCCAGCATAAATACCAGCAATAAACTGATATGCATTTTTACACTCTTTTTCATATGTATTAAGCCACCTTCCAATTTGTTTCATTTACCATTTCTTCTTAGAAAGGTGAGTTCCCTTTATTTCCATAATGAGGAAAAAGAATCAATTTTTAATTTACTTAACTATTTTATTCTCAACTAAAAAAGTTATGAGGACTGGCTATTATTTCCTATTTATAATCTGAATAAATATTATGCTAATAAGAAGATTTATTCTTAAAAAGCTATTAGAAAATGGTATGATAAAAACAGGTAATTTTATAAGGGGTGGAAAGAATGAGTGTACATAAAGCCATATCAGAACATGTGGGTAAGCAGAATAAGATAATCACGAGGTTTGCAGCCTTGGACCAGCAGCGTGAGTATTATATTGAACAAGCATTGGATCTATGCAGGCGGGGACTTCCATTTTCTGCAGATAAGATAAATGAAGTAACTGCTGAAATCAATGAACTTTCTAAACAGGGAATTATACCTGCAAGAAAGTATGTAACAATTGAGATGATTGAGGAATATGCATCAAAGACAAAATAGGTATATATGATTATAAAGAAGCGTGACTTCCCGATTGGATGTACGCTTCTTTATATTGGCTGTGATGATTCATGAGCAAATTCCTGCAAATCTATTCTTTTATTTATATTAAATTGTATCCCTTCATTTTCTAATAGTTCTCTTTGAATGTCATGCGAATCTCCGTCTTTAAACCCAATTTCCCCTTTCCCATTCACAACCCGATGCCAGGGAAGCTGATGCTTTTCACTTTGGGTATGAAGAATCCGGACCACCTGTCTTGCTCCCCGGGGGCTCCCGGCAAGCCTTGCGATTTGTCCGTAGGTCATGACTTTTCCTCTTGGGATTTTTTGAATGATTTTTATCACTTTTTCTGTAAATGGCTGCACGTGATTGCTCCCTTTTTTTCTTGTATTAAGGCTCTTTTTGTATAAATTGTTATTTTTCGCCTTTCAATGTTGTCCGTTGATTTCCGCTCCATGATGCTCAGCGAACCGCGGGGCGGGCGGTGAGCCTCCTCGACGCTGCGCGTCTGCGGGGTCTCACCTGTCCCGCTACTCCCGCAGGACGTTGAATAAGCTCCCCGAGAAACACCGCACGAAGAAAATGCGATAGCATTTTCGAGGATCTCGCACCTTCCGCTACAATCAACTCATTAAATATTATACAAAAAGCAACAAACCTTGCAAAATCAGCCTATATATTAAACATGCCCGCCTGAGTTTCAGGCGGGCTCCCTTATTAGTCCAGCATTTTCTTTGCATGCTCAGGAAAATCAATAAATGGGTTCCGGTTCCCCTGGAGTGTTTGAATGGAAGCGTTTCTATGCTTTTCATATACAGTCACTGGATTTTCTTCATGCCATCTAAGCAAAATCTGCATATCCATCTTCTCGTCAATCATAAGTACGTTTTTATATCTGACAGCAAAATAAAATACAGCTCTTGCGGCAATCCCTTTTCCGTATTCCGGTTCAAATTTCTCCTGTTCTGCCATTCCGCAGCCATTCCTGACACCCGCCGCCTCCATTTCCGGGACATAGGCTTCAAAATCATAGTAGGGGAAGTTGCTTCTCATACTATTGCATGCCGGCTCACAGGCAAAAAGATGATGGAGATCCCCTTTCATTGGCTGTCTTCCTTCAAACCATGATTGCGGGACTACATGCTCGGTATTAAATATTACTCTTTCATTGCTGTGGAATCCGCCTTCATGAATGGTCTGAAGGAGCTTGAGATCCTGGTCAATGGCTTTAAGCGGATCAATGCCTTTCCCCGAATATAAACTTTTAAGCTTGAGGTTTTCCTGCAGATCCACCCATGGATATACATATCGGTGAGGTGAGTAATCCAATTGCCGGTTATGAGTACGAACCAGCAGATCATGAACCTGTTTCGGGAGATCCTCTTTCCCAAAATCAATGGTTCCATAGTAATCCTCTTGATTTAAGATATCTTCCTCAGCGTTATAATAAGGTTCGTTCTGAACACTTTCAATATACTTTGACTGAGCTTCTGCCCATTCCGCTGCTATACTAGTTACTTTAATCATATGGCATTAAGAACCGTCGATTTAAACTCCTGGTCAAAGATTCCGGCTAAATGATCTGGAACGGTTAAATAAACGAGTCCGTTTCCTTCAAGTTTGGGAGAATTGCCAAGTGGAACCGTTCTTCTGATTAATTGGGCATAAAGTTCAGGTTCTGAAAGCTTTCTTTCAAATTGCCTGTTTGCAAAGTCCTTGATCAGGGCCAGAGCTCCGGAAACATGTGGAGCAGCCATTGAAGTACCGCTGAGGGTTGCATACTTTCCGTTCAGAAAGGTGGATAATATCCCTTCCCCTGGCGCCACTAAATCTATTTCATTATGAGAGTTTGTAAACTCGGAAGAATCCCTTTCAAGGTTAATAGCACCTACACTAATCACCTCATTATAGCAGCCTGGATAAGCAAACTCATCGGTCGAGTCGTCCCCATCCCCTTCATTTCCTGCTGCGCATACTACAAGGATGTTCTTATTTACTGCGGCTTTAATCGCATCATGCAGTTCAGGAACATCAGCTGGCCCGCCAAGCGACATGGAGATGATATCTGCATTTTGCTCGATGGCATAATGGATGCCCTTAATAATCCATTCGTATTGTCCGGACCCATTTTTATTTAAGACCTTTACAATAAGGAGATCAGCTTCAGGAGCTACCCCAATAACACCAGCATCATTTTCATGTGCAGCAATAGTCCCTGCCACATGTGTTCCGTGGCCATTATAGTCCTTGAAACTATTTGGATCGCTGTTGTCATCGTCTGTAAAGTTCCGCCCGCCCTTAACGCGGTCCTTCAGATCAGGATGGCTAATGTCGCAGCCGGTATCCAAAACAGCAATTTTAATTCCTTTTCCTTTTGTTTCGCTCCAAACCCTTGGCGCCTGAATCAATTCTACGCCCTTTGGAACTTCCTTTACATCCTCTTCCTGCTGAATTACCTTATAAGGAATGACACGAACATATTGCTCCATTTCTTTCCCTCCTTAAGAGATTAAATAGAAGCTGGTTCTTGATGATACCTACATTTTAACAATTCTGAATATTTAATAACAGTATCGTTGGTAGCGAAAATTAATAGAATTACGAGAGTGAAAAGGAAGAATTTGTGATATTTGAACTATAAAGTGGCATTATTCCTATCTCAAAGCATACATGAAACGGGTTTATCTCAGAGTTTTTAAAAGCTCGGGAATCTCCGCATAAATTTGAATGATTTCATCGATCGTCATCCTGACAAGACCGGAAGATGAAGGAGCAACAAAGTCGATAGTACCGGGAACTACAGGCTCTTCCTGAGTTCCCCATGGCAGTTTTTTTTTGCGGCTGTATTCCTGGTATACACCTTTTCCAACAAAGCAAATAACCTTTGGCTTGAGCTCAGCTATTTTCTTTATCAGCTCTGCTCTTCCCTCTCTATATTCTTCCTTCGTTATTTCATCTGCTGCTTTAGTAGGCCTTGGTACAATATTTGTCATTCCATAGCCCAATTCCAGTAATTTATAATCTTCCGTTGCGGCATATTTACGGGGAGTAATACCTGATTCATGAAGAATTTTCCAAAAGCGATTGTTTGGGTTTGCAAAATGGTGGCCTGTCTCTCCTGATCGAATGCTTGGATTGAAGCCGACAAAAAGCAAATCAAGA
This sequence comes from Bacillus sp. 22-7, assembly GCF_010628845.1. Classification (NCBI taxonomy): domain Bacteria; kingdom Bacillati; phylum Bacillota; class Bacilli; order Caryophanales; family Bacillaceae; genus Bacillus; species Bacillus sp. 22-7. The sequence goes on from NZ_NJQY01000035.1 coordinate 83,021, forward strand.
TTTTTTATCAAGTGGTCTTTAATAGGCTCCATATAATCATCCTTTCGCTATTGCAAGCTAATGTTAATTTTACCTAAAACGTCTGGTAAACAAAACAAAAAGAGCCCCTTAAGGCTCTTTTAAAACTGATTATCCTTCAAGAATTTCAACTTTCTCCATAACATCGCCATTTCTCATTGCTTTAACTGCTTCCATCCCGGAAGTAACTTTTCCGAAAACAGTGTGAACACCGTTTAAGTGAGGCTGTGGCTCATGAACGATAAAGAACTGGCTTCCGCCTGTATCGCGGCCTGCGTGAGCCATAGAAAGAGAGCCTTCTACATGCTTATGAGGGTTTCCTTCTGTTTCACACTTGATTGTATACCCTGGACCACCAGTCCCTGTTCCATTCGGGCACCCTCCCTGACTTACAAACCCGGGAATTACACGATGGAAATTCAAGCCATTATAAAATCCTTCATTAACAAGTTTTTTGAAATTTTCAACTGTCCCTGGTGCTGCTTCAGGATAAAGTTCAAATTCAACCTTTTCCCCGTTTTTCATTAATATGTATCCTTTTTCTGCCATACTAATCATCTCCTTATGTAAAAATCAAATTAATAATACCATTAATCTCATCAGGAATAAAATCAAAAGACGTTTTTTCACTGATTGAATATAAAAAACAAAGGGTAAAGATAAGATAGATTTAAAAGCAGAAATGTCTTATTGGAGGTTTTAAGAATGAAAAAATGGGCTTTTGTCTCGGATTTTGACGGAACAATTTCAAAAAGAGACTTTTATCTAATAATGATGGATAAATATTTTCCGGAGGGGCGAAAGCTGATGCCCAAATGGAAGGCTGGAGAGATAAAGGATATCGACTTCTTGAATAAAGTCTTCACTTCCATTAATCAGGAAGAAGAACAAATTATCAGTGATATTTATTCTATTGAAATAGATGAATATGTACCAGATTTTATTGAAAATATTCAGCAGAATGGCGGAGATTTTTATATTTTAAGTGCAGGCACAGACTATTATATCCACCACATCTTAAAAAAGTATGGTGTTAAAGATGTTAAGGTTTTTTCAAATGAAGGATATTACCATGAGAAGAATGTCCATATGAATATTGATAAAAATCATCAGCATTATCATGAACAATATGGCATTGATAAATCAAAGGTCATTCAGGACCTGCAGAAGGAATATGAAACTGTGTTTTTTATGGGGGACAGTGAACCGGATTCCCACCCTGCAGAGCATGCTGATATCACTTTTGCCAAAAATGGCCTCCAGGACCTTCTTCGGGAAAGGGGCATAAGGTTTGTTCCAGTAAAAGAATTTACAGAAGTGAAAGAGTATTTAACTGAAAAAGGCATTTTGCCAAAATCCTAGAGCAGGATCCCGGTAAAGCAGCTGGCTTTACGCGGGATTTTTCTATGTACGTTAACCAAATAACTCCAAAAATAAGATTAAGATAAATATGATCATTGCATAAAATGATAGATGCAGAAATACAGTTGTTAATCTAAATTTGATTTCTTCCACATTTAATGACTGTTGTCTTCGAGTCCTTGCCCTCACTGCCGCAACACCATCCCTGCACATAATAATTAGATTATCTGATCATCCTCATGAATTATAATTCTTCATGAAACATGCGCTTCCCTTCAAAAATAAAAACTGAATTTCCTGGGGAAGCGCATAACATGACAGATATTTAGGTTATTCTTCTTTTTTTTCAAGATATTGATCAATCTTATTATCGAGAATTTCAAGGCTTTTCATTGCCCGCTCAAAATCAAGTTCACGATAGTGATGGGCTCCACCAGGTTCTTCATCTTTTTCATCTGCCAGTTTTACCAGGGATTGCAGCGGTGTTCTGACCACTTCGCCTCCAGGCAGAAATGAATCAGTGTGAAAAAGGATGGCCAAGGCAATTTCTTTTGCTTTTATCGGGTTCTCGCCAAGTCTGATCAGGAGTTTATGTGCCCGCTCAGCACCCTTAATGGCATGAATGTCATTCTGCCTGTATAGGTCGTAATCCCATTTTCCATTTTTGTACCAGGTATAATGGCCAATGTCATGCATAAAGCCAGCTTTGGCTGCTGAATCAACATCTTCTTCCATTTCTTTGGCAATCTGGAATGCGTGATAGGCGACTGCAATAGCATGAGCGATGCCGGAGCGTGTAATATATTTTTGTGCGATCCGATGCTGATAGATATCGGTCAGTTTAACATCCCTCATGTAATTCTCCTCCAGTTAATAATTAAAATTTCTTATTGAGATTTTTTTGCTTATTCATTACTTCATATGATTTTTCAATAATATCTGTTAACACATCGCCTTTATAAATCCTGCCGAGTTTCGTGTTTTCCTGATAATAATCAACAATTTCATCAAGCTTATTTGAAGTTTCTTTTGATATGCGGACATTTAGCTGAATACGGGTTTCTCCACTCATTGTAATCCTCCTGGCTATTAATATCTTTCTGCTATCAACTTGATAGCGAACGCTGTCGTTTTGTTAGTGGGCGCTATAAATATTTAGATTACACTGTTTTCCTGAATTATTCCAGTATAAAGTTTCCTGAGAGAAAAAAGAGAACAGCTATGTAAGCCATTCTCTCTTTAACGCTTATTCAATTGCTGAATTGATCCCATTTGTCCTTCAGGAATCGTCCGAAATCTTCAAGCTCCTGCTTTCCTTCTCTCAATTTTTCCTTCCAGATTGGAAGATCCTCTCTCAGTTTACCTTCGAATTTTTCAGCTTGTTCTTTAATGGTTTGTCCAATTTCTTCTGTTAATTCCTTTTTCTCGAGCTTTTCATTCACCGATTTAGTAGCAAATTCCCCTTCCTGCATGTATGGCAGGCTTGACTCCATTATTGATCTGAAAACAGGGACTGCTGTTTCAGAACTGCTTTTTGACAGATAATGTTCCCTGTCGGTCTGGTCATACCCGAGCCAGACAGCACCAACCAAATTCGGTGTATAGCCTACAAACCATTGATCCTTTGTTCCGTTAATGTCTTTATATGGGAGCTGGGTCGAACCCGTTTTCCCGGCGATTGGAACTCCTTCTATCTTCGTAGCGCTTCCTGTGCCGGTTTCTACTACATTTAAAAGCATGGAAGTCATTTGGTTAGAAACGGTTTTCGTCGTAACTTTAACGGTTTCTTTGTCACGTTCCGCAATGATGCTTCCGGTCGGGCCCACGATTTTCGTAATTAAAAGCGCATCATTACGCTTGCCGCCATTTGGAAAAGCTGCATATGCTTCGGCGAGCTTTAAAGGTGAAATTCCCTTTCTCATCCCGCCTAATGCAATTCCGAGATATTCATCTTCTTTTTCCAGAGGGATGCCGAACCTTTCAAGAGCATCCAAACCTTTATCCAGTCCAATTTCATTAAGCAGCCAGACGGCTGGGACATTGATGGAGTCTTCCAGAGCTTTATACATGGACACTTCCCCTGCATATTGTCCTGAAGCGTTAGCCGGTGTGTAATCTCCGTATGTTACGGGTTCATCCTTCAGCATCGATGTGGGTGAGTATCCCTCTTCAAGGGCCGGTGTGTAAACGGCTAGAGGCTTTAGTGTTGATCCAGGCTGGGCTTTGATGTGTGTGGCCCTGTTGAATCCTCTGAAAACATGTTCACCTCTGCCGCCGACAAGGCCTCTGACTCCCCCTGTCGCCGGATCAAGAAGGACAGCTCCGCTTTGAACGATTTCTCCATTCATGCCAGCCGGGAAGATTGAGTCCTTTTGATATACATTTTCCAGGCTTGATTGCAGATTTTGATCCATTTCTGTGTATATTTTATATCCTCTTGTAAATATCTCTTCCTGTGTTAATCCGTACGTATTTATTGCTTCATCAAGGACGGCATCAACATAGTAAGGGTATTTCCTTTCCTTCTTGCTTCGTGTTCCTTCCTGTAAGTGAATCTTTTCATTTATTGCGTTCTCATACTCTTCTGCTGAAATCATCTTATGCTCTTTCATCTTCCCAAGGACAACATTTCTTCTTTTGATTGCACGTTCGTAATGATTGTATGGGTCGAGAGCAGAAGGCGATTGAAGCAATCCTGCAAGCAATGCACTTTCGCTGATGCTCAATTGCTTTGGTGTTTTGCTGAAATACTTATTTGATGCCTGTTCGATTCCCCATGAGCCGCTTCCGAAGTAAACCTGATTTAAATACATTTGCAGGATTTCATCTTTTTTATAATTTTTTTCGATTTCAACTGCCAGGAACAATTCTTCAGCTTTTCGCTTGTAGGTCTGTTCAGGTGAAAGTAAAGCATTTTTGGCGAGCTGCTGGGTAATGGTACTTCCTCCGCCGGTTATCCCCCCTGCAAACAAGTTGCCAAAGAACGCTCTGGCAATCCCTTTTATATCAAAGCCGTTATGCTTATAAAAGCGTTCATCTTCAATCGCGATAACGGCATTACCCACATGTTCAGGCAATTCTTCAATATTTGCTCCCTCTGCCCTATTTTCTGCAAGACTTGCAGCAGCATCACCATCTTTATCGTAAATAACAGTTGATTGCCTTAATCCCTCTTTTAAAGTTTCCACGTTAGCTGTAGCTGCCAGAAACGCAAAAAAGAGAATGGTTAAAAGTAATATAGTTAGTGATAAAAGCAGCAAAATTTGTGTCAGGTGCTTTTTGCGCCAAAATCCTGCAAAAGCTTCTTTGTAATGCTTAAATTTTTCCATGGTGACTCCTTCGCTATTTCTTTAAGTTTCCTTATTATTTCCCCTTATTATATATTAAACGAATAAACTGTATAAAAAGTTTCAGGATCAGCATAAGGGACTGCTCGCAAAAAAGACTTGTTTCTTCTTTGAAATAATGCTATATTAATTAAGCGATGAGCTAATTGCATAAGACGACAGACACGCTCGTTTGGGCAATGCACTATGTGGAGTGCAGTCGTGTCGCCGCAATACGTAGAAAAAGACGCCTCTCTGAGGCGTCTTTTTTATTGGCTTTTTTTAAAAGAATTTTGTTTAAGAATTTTGACCGTTGTTTTCACGCCCCAGGCACGCATCGAACCCGCGGGGAGGAATGCGAGCCTCCTTGGCTTCGCCTGCGGGGTCTCACACTTCCCTCTCCTCCCGCAGGACATTGAATAAGCTTCCTCGATTGAACAGCATTTTCGAGGATCAAGTGTCCATAGCGAAGATCAACTCAGCAAATAACGAAAACAGCTTCTTTATTTAATTAAAGTTGTAAGATATGAGCCTGCTGCAAGTGAATGGAGCCTGGCTGCTACATATGGCGGCAAGGCGTTTTTATGAGTCTCCGCCGGCATGCCAAGCCACAAAATATGTCTGTCAATTAGGAGGAACGGGAAGGGGAGGCATATTGCCGATATCTCATCAGGAGAAATGAAAGGGACAGCATGCTCTGCAAGCAAGATCAGTTTCGTTTTTGGAGGCCTGTTGGAAACTGCCTGCCCCCACTCTTTTCCCAATCCATGCCCATTAGGCAGAGAGATAATAATCTCCTTTCTTGCTTTAGAAATATCCTCAAACACTTTCTCCAATTTTTTTGCATGCATCCATTGAAGGCGCGGATGCTGATTTTTAATCCACATGCCAATTTGATCAGGATGAATTGCCTGTCCATTGTGCGCTTGATGATCTGCGAGCTTCCGCCATGTTTTATTCCTGAATACTTTGCTTTGTATAAATTGCATATCGCAAATATGTATGAACTTCCCCTTGGTTCTTGTTATGGCAACATTCAAAAGCCTTTCGCTATCTTTCCCAATCAGCAGCATTCCAGCTCTGTCATGGGGAGCGGCATCGGCAGAGTCAAAAATCATGACATCCCGTTCACTTCCCTGAAAACGGTGAACAGTCGCAGCAATAATATTAGCGGAAGCTCTTTCTTCTTCATATATTTCGCAGAGAAGCTGTTCCATTAATAATGCCTGTGCGCGATAAGGAGTAACATATCCTATCGACCGGCTTCCTCCTGTGTAAGCTTCATGTATCAGCTGAAATCCAAGCAATAGATTCCAAAGATTGATTCTTGAATTTGAGCTGCCATCTTTTATGCCATATTCACCTGAACCATTGGTATTGATCAGGATTGAGGCATTGCCGGGAAAAGGTTTGCAGGCTGCGATAGGCTCTCTGGCGGCCAATACATCTGGGTGGTCACCTACGAGTGAATGATAAATATGTTTATTGGAAAAAGCGGATATGTCCGGGTGCATACGGCGCTGTTCTTTTAACAGAAAAAGGTGCGGATGCAAGTGTCCATCCTTGACTGCATCAGACACGCCTGAGTGGTGAAAGATATCCTCTCTGAGCCATTTTTCCGACAGCTTATGTTTTGAGGCAGCAATAGGAGGAAGCTGTTTAAAATCCCCGCAGATGATTACCCTTTTTCCAAGCGAAGCTGCAAAGGCAGCCTGTGGAACATAAGCCATGCTGGCTTCATCGATGATGACCAAATCAAAATTTTTCTCATAAATTGCAGGGTCACTTGCTGCTTTTGCAAGTGTTGTTCCAATAATAGAAGCGTTTTTTACAAACTCTATTTCTTTCTGCCTGATTTTTTCAAGCACTCCGGACAGCTTCTTTTCAATTTCAATTAGCAGATCGGAATCTCTTTGGCTGAACGATCGTGATAAATCCTGTTTAAGCAGGCGGCGGTCCTCCATTAGAGCCGCTTTTTGCTCGGAGAGATTTGAGTGCTGCTTGTTTAAAAGAAACTCGGCTGTCAATGAATGATGATTGATCAATGCCGGACCGATTTGTGACCCGTAACGAAGCAGGTCACCATCAGCAATTGTTCTTTTGCCTGATGCAAACGCTGAAATCTCTGCCATAAGGACATCTATTGCCTGATTGGAGTGGGCCAGAATGAGAACATTTTGCCCTTTAAAATATTTATTGGCGGCCACACGTGCAAGAGTGTAGGTTTTTCCCGTGCCTGGCGGTCCCCAGACATATGTGACTGGATTATATTTGGAACGCAATATCAGTTCATGGGTACTGCTCTTTACTATATCAGCAGGGTGCTTGGGAGACATGGAAGGATCCATCAATTTTTTTATTCTGGCCCTCTTTCTTTTACTGTCTTTTATGTCCTCTAAGCGCTGAAAAAGCTGATCCAATAGTTCCCATGGATCATGAAGCAAAAAGGCCTCCGATAAATCGCTGCCAATATCCTCTTTTAATGCCAAAATGACATTATTTCCTTCCGCAGAAAGGATTCTTCCCTCCACCCTCTTACTTCCCCAGTCTATTTTTATGGAAGATCCAGTTGGTATTTTAAGGGCTGAAGGGGTATCGAAAAAATACGTATAGGCATCAGATTTTGAAAGAAGCCGCCCATTTAGAATTAACCAGCGGGAGCTTCCGTATTTTTTTAAGTGTAAGATCTCTGCCTGAATGGCTTTTTGCCAATCCCTTATATGTCTAAGTGTTGATGTCATTGTTTATCGTCCTTTATTCACTAAGATATTCAATTAGACTAATATATCATTTACCTGCCAATACGCAAAAGAAAAGATGAAAACTTAAAGATTGCCGATATCTCAGGTTAATTCTCCCGAAGTATGAGATAATGTATAAATAACACTTAATCGAATTAACGAAAGAGGGATCAGTGTGAAGCGCAGAAATAAATTTGAACAAAATGATGTTGTGATTCTGGTTGATACAGGAGAAAAAGTGACAATCAACAAAACATGCTATGTGGCAAAAATGAAGAAATACACGTATACAATTAAAGAAAATCCGAAAATGTTTTATTTCGAAGAAGAAATGAAGGAAATATTTTAAGAATTGACTATAGAATAGTAAAATTTTTATCCGCAAAGGCCCAGTTCTGCGGAAAACGCAAGCTCAATTGCCAGTATGTCATCCCTAACAGATTATACTGGTCAATTAATTTATATTTTTCAGTAATGCTGCGTATATCTTCAAACCAGACCACATGCTCTTCTGATCCATTCCAGTATCTGAACCATGGGGATGCTGCATACCCATCGAATTGAATAATTGCTCCTCTGCTTAATGCTAAATTTTGAATGGCTTGCATGGATAATGAGCGGGTTCGATTATCCGCTGTTCTCCAGTCATAGCCATATAACGGCAAGGCGATTTGCAGTTTTTTCGGGTCAATCTGAGTGATCGAATATTTAATTACCTCTTCGGCCCACCATAGTGGAGCGACGGGATTAGGAGGACCAGTGGGATAACCGTAATCCATGGTCATGACTGCAACAATATCTGCTCCCTCTCCAATGGCTTTATAATCATATGCCCCTATTATCCTGTTTGTTGGGAGATCTTCAGTCTTAGCATGCACATTGACATGAAGAACTTTTGGCCCTAAGGCATTCTTTAATTCTTTAATGAATGAATTGAAATCCTGGCGCCTTGGCGGAGGGATAAATTCAAAATCCAGACTGATGCCTCCATATCCTTTTTGAGTGACAAAATTCATCAGGCTTAAGATTAAGTTCCTTCTATAAATTGGTCTTTCAAGTACCCCTCCAATTAATTCAGCATTAAAATCCCCTTCTGCAAGGTTTCGGATCATAAGCAGCGGAATGACATTCAAACGCCTGCTTTCTGCCAATATGGCTGTATCGTCAAGCTCTATATAGGCATACCCTTCCTTTGTCAGCGAGTATGAGGATATGGCAATGTAGGTTAAATGCTTTGCAGTTTCCCTGAAAGCAGGTAAAAAGGTTTCAGGAGCATATGGGACTATAAAACCCAGCGTCCTCATAACTAATTTACTTGCTGATGGGATGTTTAATTTCTGGCCGATATACAGCCCTTCTGGACTGATCCCCGGGTTTGCTGACAGAATGCTACTAATGGATGTCTGGAAACGCTGGGAAATGGTCCAAAGTGTGTCTCCCTGCTTTACTAGGTAAGACCTGATAAAAGGTCCATCTTCCGGAATATATAGAGCTAAACCAGGGATAATGCCAGGTACATTTTCAAGCCCATTTGCCGTTATTATTGCCAGGATAGGAATATTAAACTTTTGTGAAATGCTCCAAAGACTATCGCCTGCCTGAACGATGTGAATTCCCATAAAGCACCTCTTTTCACTTGCTTTTAAGTTAGTTTATGGGTGTGGCAAGCCAGAATAGTACTAACTGAAAAATAAGGCATTATTAGAGCGTTTTCTATAATACAGGGGATTGTTTCGGTGCTGCTGATGGATGGACGGATGCTTGCAATTCGCATTACTCTCAAAAAAACAAGTGGCTCCAAGAAATCTTGATAGCCACTTTCTGATGCTTCTATAAATTACAGATAATCTGCTTCATGCCCTCCCAGTGAATCCATGTGGCTTGCAATCATAGCAATGATCGTGCTTGCCTCTTCTTTACTGAAGATAAAGTGATCTTCATCCTTTATCATTTCCTCATCATCTGTCCAAATGCGATTGACCCTGCGCAGGACGCCATCACCTGTTTCCTGGACCACTCCAAACTGATAGGATACCTCCACTTCATCTTCCTTGAAAAAGGCGGTCACTTCAGGAGTTTCCCACTCTACATCTACTTCTTCAAAGATATCTCCTTCGCCGCCGAAGTCATATTCATCGGCGATGATAAAATCTTCGTCTTCTGATGCATAAATTTCTTCATTATCTTCAAAGTCGAATTCATCATCATCTTCGCCATTCATGTAGTCATGAAGGCTTTCGTGGACGGTATCGATGATGTCTTCAATATCAAAAAGCATTGTTTTAGATGTATGGCCAAGTTCGAAGTCAAAGTCTTCTACATAGAATTCTTCATTATGCGGATCAAAGAAAAGTGTGCAAAAGTACTCTCGGTCATTATCATCGGTTTCAATGAAAAATTCCATTCTGGGATGCTTGGCACCCCGGTCAACCGACATATGGCCAATCTGATCATATTTGCTGCAAATGGATTCAAGATGGTCCTGCAATTCACCGCTTACCCTGTCAAACCATTCTAGTGACATACTGCATCCCTTCCTCTCAAGGTTTTTCTCAAATCTATTGTTCCCACTTGCCATTTTTTCAAGTATGGGATAATTAGCCAATAGAATTGGCCGCGTGATGTCACTAAAAAAGGCACCCGATACAAGTCGGGTGCCTGAGATAAAAACTATACCTGCAGTCCGTAGTTTCGGCAAAGGGCTGCCAAACCACCTGAGAATCCGCTGCCAATTGCATTGAATTTCCAGTCGTTTCCATGACGGTATAACTCACAGAAAACTACGGCTGTTTCGATCGAAAAATCTTCTCCAAGATCAAAGCGAAGCAGCTCCTGATTATTGGATTCATCCACTAATCTTACGAATGCATTGGAAACCTGGCCGAAATTTTGCTGCCTTAATTCTGCATCATGAATCGTAACCGTTATGCCAATGCGATGGACGTGTGAAGGTATTTTAGTAAAATCAACAACAAGCTGCTCATCATCACCGTCCCCTTCACCAGTACGGTTGTCTCCTGTGTGAATAACTGCCCCGCTTGGATGCTGGAGATTATTGTAGAAAATAAAATCATGATCATTTGCACATTTACTGTTTTCATCAGCCAAAAATGCTGATGCGTCAAGGTCGAAGTCATGGCCGCCGCTATATTTGTTTGTGTCCCAGCCCAGGCCGATTATGGCTTTAGTCAGACCGGGATTTGTTTTAGTAAGATCAATTCTTTGACCTTTTGATAATTGAATACCCAAGATACTCACTCCTTCATAAAACAAATCCATTTTTCATGACAGATCACCTGTGTGCAGGTTCTTCCTAAAGAGAAAGCCAGGAAAAGCTGCTGCTCTGCCTGGCAAAAATAGAACTTAACCTACCTGCAAGCCGAAGTCTGTTGCAATGCGGGCAAGTCCGCCCTGGTAGCCTGATCCGACAGCAGAGAATTTCCATTCTCCATTGTGACGGTATAATTCACCTACAACAATGGCAGTTTCAATCGAGAAATCTTCCCCCAGATCGTAACGGATTAATTCTTCATTTGTTTCTTCATTGACGATTCGAACAAATGCATTTGAAACCTGTCCAAAGTTCTGGCCGCGTCCTTCGCCATCATGGATAGTAATAACGAAAGAAATCTTCTCAATGGCTGCAGGAACAGCGCTAAGATTAACTTTGACTTGCTCGTCATCGCCATCTCCCTCACCTGTTCTGTTATCTCCTGTATGTACGACTGAGCCATTGCCGCCTTCAAGCTGGTTGTAGAAAATAAAATCTTTATCTGATGCACATTTGCCATTGGCATCTAATAAGAAAACACTGGCATCAAGGTCAAAATCCAAGCCGCCATCATATTTATTCGTATCCCATCCAAGTCCTACTATTACTTTAGACAATCCGGGATTTGTTTTTGTTAAATCAATTTTTTGCCCTTTCGATAAAGAAATACCCACGTTCATCCATCCTTTCAGGTTCAAAAATTTTTAACAGCTTCGCTGAAATACGCAGCTGTCAACTATGTACACCTTTAGTGTAAACGTTTCAAAAGAAATCGTAAACCGATTTGCTATTGAGCCGGGAAAAAAGTTCTATATTATCTCAACAGTTTGATGGATAATTCTGTTCCTTCCTTTTTTACCCGTTATTCTTTATAATATCTTGTTGGGCAGCTGGGTACAGAAAGGGTGATCGCATATGGCTGAACTAAAGCAGCTGGTTTTCTTTGATTTTGAAATGCTATGCAGCAAAAGTGGCATGCTGTTTGAAGATATGGAGGCCATTCGTCTTGGTGCGGTAAAAGTGGATGTTGAATCAGGCAAGGTAACTGGATTTGACAGGTTCATCCGTCCGCAGCAGAACTCACCATTAAGTACTTTCTGCAAAGAATTGACTGGGATATCTGACTCTGATTTAGAGAAAGCGGATGACTTTCCTCAAGTGTTTAAGGATTTTCTCTTTTGGGTCGGCGGAGTTAAAAAAGCCAGATTCTTCTCCTGGTCGTCCAGTGATATCCTAAGACTGAAAGCCGATGCTTTGAGGCATAATCTTCCCCAGGCTACTATTGAAAAAATTACTAAAAGATATGTTGATTTTCAGGCTGTTTTCACAAAAAGAGCTTCCCGTACGGCAGCTTCTGTTGAAAAAGCGTTGTCCTTCTATGAACTTTCTTTTATCGGCGAACCCCATCATCCCATGTATGATGCTTATAATACACTGCGGATATATGAGTCATTTGAAGAGCATTTGGTTAAGACCGATTTAATTATGGTTCAGCAATTTATCTTTCAGGAAGCTGAACTCCCTCGTGTAGAAAGGCTCAGTCAGGAAATTAAGTATATATTCCAAAAAGACCTGGTGGAATTCTACTCCAATTTGAATGATGCCTTTCGTATGAAAGATGCCTGGAAATTAATTAAAAAAACAAAAAAGCTTGTTGAGAAATATGAGAATATCCTGCTGAGCCGTTCAGGCATTTTTGATAAAGAATTGATTACCGGAGTAGAAGAATTACTCAATTTTCATAAGGAACTTCAAACCGCTTACAGGGAACATTGTTCGTACACATCAAAAATTATGATTCTGCATGAGCAAATGGTTGAACCGCTGCAGAAAATATGCGTATAACATGGAGGTGACATAACTGTTGCCTCTTTTTTTATGTGGTTTTAAAATCGTTTAGCTTGGTATTCTTAAGATTTTCAGAGATAATAACAATACTAAAAATGAGGAGATGATACGTTTGGATAGAGTGCAGATGGCAGAAGATCTGTCGTTTTCAAGAATCGTCCATGGCCTTTGGAGACTGGCAGACTGGAAATTGTCAGATGAAGAGTTAATCACATTAATAGAACAGTGTTTTGAACTGGGCATAACGACATTTGATCACGCTGATATTTATGGAAGCTATACGTGCGAAAGCCTGTTTGGAAGGGCACTGGAGAAAAAGCCGGAGCTCCGCGGAAAAATGGAAATTGTTACGAAATGCGGGATTGTCCTCGAGTCACCAAACCGGCCCGAGCATAAATCACATCATTACAATACCGGAAAAAAACATATTATCGCTTCTGTTGAGAAATCATTGCAAAATTTGAAAACAGATTACATAGATACCCTGCTCATTCATCGTCCTGATCCTTTTATGGATCCTGGAGAAGTTGCTGATGCATTTTCAGCATTAAAATCCGCGGGCAAGGTTAGGCATTTTGGGGTTTCGAATTTTAAAAGCCATCAGTTCACGATGCTTCAGTCCTTCCTTGAAATGGACCTGATTACCAATCAAATTGAGCTGTCTGCCTTTCATCTCGAGAATTTCGAGGATGGCACTTTAAATTTGTGCATGGAAAAAAGAATTGCTCCGATGGCCTGGTCCCCCTTGGCCGGCGGAAAGATCTTCAGCAGCACCGAAGAAAAATCTGCGCGCATTAGAACTGCATTGCTTAAAGTCGCAGAAGAAATCGGGGCGAATGATATTGATGAGGTTTTATTTGCATGGCTCTTAACGCATCCTGCCCGAATCATGCCAATCACCGGGTCCGGCAGGATCGAAAGAATTGAACGTGCTGTCCGTGCATTATCTTATAAACTTAACCGGGATCAGTGGTTTGAGATTTATCAAACTTCACTGGGGCATGATGTCCCTTAATAAAGAAAACAGCCCAATTCATAAATTGGGCTGTTTTTTTACATATTATTGAAAAACACTTTTAAAAGCAGGAGGAGATAATTCCACCTCTTCAAAAACTTTAGTCATGGAATTGATATATTCCTCTTTAAATGGCTCTGCTTCCGCCATATCTTCAGATCCTGCTTTTACAAGCTCTGCTTTTTTAGCATAGTATTGGGATAAGCTATCAACCGCAGCTTCAATATCCTTTGTATAGTCTGTTAATTCCTCCGGCACTGACACGGCTTTTGCGTCCTTTTCGAATGCTGCAGCTGCTTCAGCTGGATCCTGACCTTCAGCAGTTAAGCTGGCATCTGTGTTACGGATTACTTTTGTCACTTCTCCCTGATAGTTCAGCAGAGCCGAACGCACTTCTTTAGATTCATCAGCAGACTCTGTTGTTTCAGCTGCCGCCTCTTCCTTTTCTTCCCCTTTAGAAGCTTCTTCGTTTGAGCATGCTCCCAGCATGAGTGTCAGTGCAGCTGCTGAAAGCAAGAAAGGTAATTTCTTCATGCTTTTGTCCTCTCCTTCTTTTTGTTCAGAGGTAGTTTTGGTTGACTCCCTATGTAGTCAGATTGATGACATCCCTGCCAATTAACTGACAATTAATAATTTACCTATTTTTTGAATTTTTTGCAACACTTTTTATTACGATTTTCGAAATTTTTAATAAATAGATCAAGTAAGCTATGCTTAACAGAAAAATGTTTAGGCTTTTATCGCAGTCTTACGGGCAGTAAGACTCCCATTTTAAGACTCAGCGGAATCAAAGGAGGATAATTGGGAGTCAAACTGCCCGTAAAGGTCCGA
>NZ_NJQY01000035.1:97490-119553 GCF_010628845.1 Bacillus sp. 22-7
GGAGATCTTAGCGACACTAGAACGCGACTAACAATCAGTGGGGGATAAAGAGCTCCCCACTGATAGAAGTTTCACTTTATAGGACAGTGCCCATCCCTCATAAAAAGATCATGCATAGGCTATAAAAAAGGTGAAAACTGAGGAGTGTTCCTATGGCACAAAAATCAAATGAGGATGCTAATCCTAAGCTTTATTTAAGCCATTCAGACACTGTTTCCAATCAGGGTACTTACCGTCTCAACTTTCTCCAGGAAGTAATAAAAGAGCAGCAGACCGTTAATACCCGCTTGTCTGAAACTTATGATGAGATGAAGACTCAGCTAGAGGATTCGTTTATTGATATGAGGAAGCTTGTAAAAAGTGCTGCCGGCAAACAAAGTAATCATATTGGGCATTTGACAGCTAAGATAGAAAAGCAGGATGCTTTTTTGGCGGGTTTTCTGGAAATGATGCATAAGCGCGAAAAGGAGAATAATTTATTGAATAAAAGGCTGGCTGTCTTGGAGGGAATGAATAAGGAGATTCTGGAAACTCTTGAAAATGAAGAGCCGGTAAACCAGAAAATACTTGAACAAGTTTCCTGTCAGGAAGCGGCAACACAGGCGCTTTCCCGTAAATTTGATAAATTCGAGGCATTTTCTGAAGAGGCCGTAACAAATTTTAAAGCACAGGAAGAAATGAAAGCAGAATTAAGCAAAAAGCTTGATGTCCAGGAAGTATTCCATAATACAGTAATGGAGCGTTTAGATCAGCAGTTCGCGTCATTTTCGGAGGAAGCTGAGAAAAAGTTTAAGACGCAGGAGCAATTGAAAGAAGAATTAAGCAATAAGCTTAGTGAACAGGAACAGGCCAGCAAGTCGATAATGGAACGTTTACATCGCCAGGAGGCGATCACTGAAAAGATCAGCAGACAATTGGATCATTTAAAGTCAATCGTTTATGAGCGTGCCTCCCACCTAACTGAACGCTTCGAAAAAAGCTTAAAACAGCTGTCAAAACCAGTCCACAGCTTCTTTGTCAGTCAGGAGGAAAAAGCAAGGGATGGCAAGAATAAAGAGTAAAAGAAAGAAGGCACCTGGAGAAGTGCCTTCTTTTCTAGTTTTAATCTAAAATTGTAACTTTAACTGTTTTTCTGCCAAAATTAATGGCATCTTCCTGAGATGGCATAAAGATATCAATCTTGTTGCCTTTAATGGCTCCGCCAGTGTCTCCTGCGACAGCTTCACCATATCCTTCAACATGGACTTTAGTTCCCAGCGGGATCACATTAGGATCTACTGAGATTACTTTTTGATCTGGATTTTCTTTTAAATTGATTCCTGTTGCTGTAATTCCTGAGCAGCCTTCACAATTAGCTGTGTAGGCTGTTGCTTCCATATTCAGCACTTGAGTTGCTTCATCATTTGCATTTTCCTCAGGTTTTTCAGAAGCAGGCTCGGCAGCTGGTTTGGATTCCGCTGCAGGCTTGGCAGGCTCAGATGCAGGCTTTGATTCCGCTGCAGGATTAGCCGGTTCCGGATTAGACTCTGCGACTGGCTTTGCTTCTGGAGCCGGCTGTGATTTTTCAGCTGGCTGTGTTTGTTTTACTGCAGGCTGTTCAGATTTTTGCTCTGAAGCAGCTGCTGTTTTTGCAGGCTGTTTGGACTTTGCCGGAGCAGCCTGAACTGGAACAGCTGCAGCATTAACAGCTTTGGCATCCGGATAAAGAATTAATTCATCGTCCGGACGAATTAAATCAGAACTCAAGCTGTTCCATTCTTTGATTGCCTCAGCTGTGACACTATGCTCTCTTGCTATATCCCATAAAGTATCGCCTTTTGATACTATGTATTTCTTTTCAGGGTATACATTAAGTACATCATCCGGGTGGATGATATGCGAAGACAGCCCGTTCCATTCTTTAATCATGTCAACTGGTGTATTATATGACTGGGAAAAATCCCACAAAGTATCGCCTTTTTTTACTGTCACTTCTTCAGCTTGCACATTCGCACCTGCTGTTCCGGTAATTGCGGCAGCTGCTACAAAAGTTAAAATTGATTTTTTCATATGATAGAACCTCCCGTATAGCTCGTTTTTAGCTAACGGGGATAATAATAACATGGAATCTTTACTAAAAAAGAACAAACAGATAATAATCCCGTTACGGATATAACAGCCTCATAACAAACATATTTCAAAGTCAGGTGCCGTTTTAGACTGAAAGTGGTGCTTTTCCTGTTATCATGGGATTCGATCCAATGTTTTTATAATTTATCCATTTATTGGCAATATCTATTTTTAAACAGGAGAGGAATTAATTTCTAATGCAAAAGCCAATCCGATTAGGATTGGCTAGGCAGATTTCGCAGGCAAAACAATATTGAATGTCGTACCTTTATTTAATTCACTCTCGATAAATACTTTGCCATTATGGCTTTCTATAATTTTAAAGCTGACCATCAAGCCTAAACCATTCCCATTTTTCTTGGTTGTAAAAAATGGTTCTCCGATATTTTTCAGTTTTTCCTGTGGTATTCCGACACCTGTATCCTGTATCGCTATCTGCACCTGGTTATTTATGATAGCTGCTCTGACTGTAATATCTCCTCCATCAGGCATCGCTTCAATTCCATTTTTGATAAAATTAAGGAAAACCTGTTTAAGGCGGTTTTCGTCACATTCAATCTGGATGATATCCCGTTCATATTCGAAACGAATTTTCACGTCCCGTTTCCGGGCTTCGAATTCCAGAAAAGAGATGACATTCTTTATAATAGGTATGATATCTCTTTCTTCCAGTTCAGCGGCTTTTGGCTTAGCAAGAACCATAAAATCTTCTACTATATGATTTACCCGGTCAATTTCATCTAAAATGATGCTTAAGTATTCCTGTCTCTCTTCATTCGTTTCATCCAGCTGAAGGAACTCTGTATATCCTTTCATTGTTGTCAGCGGATTGCGGATTTCATGGGCAACCCCTGCAGCAAGCTGGCCCACTGCTGCCAGTTTATCCTGCCGATGCAGCACTTCCTCTGTTGTTTTCCTCTCGGTAATATCGTTTCTTATGGCTAAGTATTGATAAGGTTTTCCGTTCGCATTCATGAACGGCACGATTGTTGTATGGACCCAGTAATAAGACCCATCCTTTGCTTTATTTCGTATTTCCCCTCTCCATACTTCACCAGAGCCAATTGTTTTCCATAAGTTCTTAAAAAAATCTTTTGAATGCAGATTTGAATTTAATAACGAATGGTTTTGTCCTATCAGCTCTTCCCTGCTGTACTGGGAAATTTCACAAAACCTCTCATTTACATTGGTTATAATCCCTTTTTCATCAGTGAACGCAATAATGGAAGACTGATCAAGAGCAAATTTAATATCGTTAACCTCTTTCAAGGAATTTTTGAGATTGGCTTCAGCAGTTTTCAAGGCAGATATATCTGTCCGGATGGAAACATACTGATACGGTTTATTCTTTTTGCTAAGGAAGGGTACAATTGTTGTCTCGACCCAATAAAAGCTTCCGTCCTTTGCTTTATTTCGTATTTCTCCCTTCCATATTTCCCCCGACCCAATCGTTTTCCATAGTTGGTGGAAAAACTCTGGCGGATGATATCCTGAATTTAAAATATTATGATTTTTGCCCAGCAGTTCATATTCTTCATATTTGGAAATCTCAACAAATTTATCATTCACATACGTAATAATCCCCTTTGGGTCAGTAATAGCCACAATAGATGATTCATCAAGTGCAGCCTGAATATCGTGTAAGTTAGTGTCGCTTGCTTCCAGCCGCTTGCTCATTAGGGTGCTTGAAGCAATGAGGCCGCTAAGGATTAGAATCGCTGCAAATAATACCAGGAAAATCAGAAAAGTCCCCGGCGAGTCTCCCTCCCTGCTAATCTCCCCATTTGGATAGAATGAGGACGATCGGATGAGCAGAAAATACCCCTCTACAACGGCTCCGGCAATAATGAGTGCGCTTAAAGGCTTTATCCATATATGTCTTGAATAGGAAAGACTTTTTGAGTAAAAGAGCATCCAAAGTGAAAATAAAAAAGAAGCAAAAATAATCAGGGTGGAAATGAGAAATACAATGGAGCCAAATTGGACATTCATCCCGATAGCATACATTCCTGTTACATGGATGGATAGGACTGCCATCGTTAAAAAGAAGCTGCCCGCAAGAAGATTGCCTTTCTTCAGCTGTCGTCCGATTACTGCACTAAATGCCATTCCGGTAAAGGAGATGCCAAAAATCATGGACAATAAGGTAAGAGGAATATTGTAGCTTCCGGAAGCATTTATTTTGATCGCGACCATGCCAATGAAGTTCATGATCCATATGCCGATTCCAAGTGAAAAAGTTCCGCCTAAGAACAAGAACCTCTGATTGCTTTCAGATGATTTTATTAAAGTAAATAAATCTAATGCTGTATAGGAAGCCATAATGGTCAGTATAACGGCCGCAAATATTAATATCGGATTAAAAGATACAATTATCTCAGTCATCGCAGGCTTTAAGCCCCCTCATTTTTACTTTATTCAATATGATTGTAATGGAATCATTCATGCCATGGAAGAGGCTGGGAGAAATAAAGTCTGAAGCTCATTAAAACTGACAAGCTTAAGAGCAGATTTTAACCCTCTTTTATGCCTGAAAAAATAATAAATTAAATTTTTAAAAAATTTAATCAAAACACTTCACATTAAAATATATTTGGTATATACTGTACTACAACAGAAGAAAACAAAATAAACTGTATTATAAAAAGGAGGAAATAGTAATGATTAAAAGTCCGGTTGAATTCTACAGAACCCTTCCTAAAAAGGTATGTCCCGAGTGTGGCCAAACAGTAAAGGAACAGGCTGAATCATACTTAATGGAATGTGATCGCTGTCTGTCAAAGAAAATGGAATAGCACAATCAGCGGAAGGCTTCCTGGTCCTTCCGCTTTTTATTTATTAAAAAACCTCAGCTGTTGCTGAATAATATGAAATTATTTGAAAAGTCTATAAATATATCTCCTCTTCTTGTATAATTGTTCCATAAACTCTTTATTTAGAGAATCGAAATAGGAGGGAACGATATATGGTTCAAACAGCAATAACCAGATTAAAGCGTCATGAGGTACCGAAAGAGCGCACATGGAAAGTGGAGGATTTATTTGCATTGGAGGAAGATTGGCATAAAGAGATAAAGAGTATTGAAGAGGATCTTGCTGTTTTTGAGCAATACAAAGGAAAACTCCATGAAGGTCCGCAAGCTTTGCTTGGCTGCCTTTCCGCTCAGGAAAAGCTTTCTATCCGTCTTGTCCAGGCCGGCACATATGCAAGCTTGCGCCAATCAGAAGATGGCACAAATCCCGATAATCAGGCTATTTCATCACAAATAGCCTCTTTAAGAGCAAAAGCCGCCTCCACTCTATCGTTTATTGATTCTGAGTTATTGTCTCTGCCTGATGGTACAATTCAAAAATACATAAAAGAAGAAAGCAGGCTGGAACCGTTCAGAAATGGGCTGACCGAACTGCTGGAAACAAAGAGGCACAGACTTTCTCCGGAAACGGAAGAAGCGCTGGCTGCATTAGGAGAAGTATTCGGTGCTCCCTATAATATCTATCAGGCTGCAAAACTTGCTGACATGCCATTTGCCTCATTTAAAGACAGTCAAGGAAACGAATTGCCCAACTCTTTTGCTCTTTACGAGGATCGCTATGAATTTTCGCCGGATACCACCATCAGACGGAATGCCTATGCCTCGTTTACAGATTCATTGGAAAACTACAAGAATACATTTGCTTCTGCATATTCTGCGGAGGTAAAAAAGCAGGTAACGCTTTCGAAACTGAGAAAATACAGCTCAGTCACACAAATGCTTCTCGATTCCCAGCATGTAACAGAGGAAATGTATAACAATCAGCTGGACATTATCCAAAAGGAACTTGCTCCCCATATGCGCAGATATGCTCAGTTGAAGAAAAAAGTCCTGGGATTGGATAGAATGCTTTTTTGTGACCTGAAGGCTCCACTTGATCCGGAGTTCAATCCGGAAACAACATTTGAAAAAGCATCAGAAGTCATATTGGAAGCTCTCAAGATAATGGGCCCGGAATATACCGATATAATGAAGAAAGGCCTGTCAGAACGGTGGGTCGATTTAGCTGATAACGTCGGAAAATCCACAGGCGCTTTTTGTGCAAGTCCGTACGGTTCACATCCTTTCATCCTGATTACATGGACAGACACGATGCGCGGTGCTTTTGTTCTCGCTCATGAGCTTGGGCATGCGGGTCATTTTTATTTGGCCAATAAATATCAGCGTATCATGAATACCCGCCCTTCAACCTATTTTGTCGAAGCACCCTCTACACTAAACGAAATGCTGCTTGGCCAGCATTTATTGGCTGGTACTGAAGATAAAAGAATGAAGCGCTGGGTTATTCTTCAAATGCTTGGAACTTATTATCATAACTTTGTCACACATCTTCTCGAAGGAGAGTACCAGCGCAGAGTATATCGTCTGGCTGAACAGGGTGTTCCGTTAACGGCGAAAACACTCTCAGCTCAAAAATTAGACACACTTGCTGAATTCTGGGGAGATTCGGTTGAACTGGATGATAAGGCCGCTTTAACCTGGATGAGACAGCCTCACTATTACATGGGACTCTACCCATATACCTATTCAGCCGGTTTAACTGCTTCCACTGCTATGGCACAAAGCATTCATGAGGAAGGCCAGCCTGCTGTCGACCGCTGGCTTGATGTCCTTAAAGCCGGAGGAACGAAAAAACCGCTTGAACTGCTTAGGAGTGCCGGCATTGATATGTCTAAGCCGGATCCGATCCGCAAAGCAGTAAGCTATGTTGGATCATTGGTAGACGAATTGGAAAACAGCTATGTGTAACAAGAATCCCCTCCGATTTAAGGAGGGGATTCTTGTGTTTCCTCTGATGGTTTTAAAGTGTTCTGATAGGCAAATTAAGCGGTTTTAAGCTATTCGTTTTTTCTATAAAAACAAAGCTGTCATACCTTAGAGAAATTTTAGTGGGAACATAATTACCATACTGTTCAGATTCACGATTATATACAACTCCGATGGCCCGATGTCCAATAGTATCTGTGAATAGATCTCTGTTTTCATCGTTGAACAGCAATACTTTATCTCCGGGACCAGCCATTTGAAGGGCATCCTCCCAGCTTCCCGTCTGTGCGGGCGGCACCTCCATAACCTGCATTTCACTCCCCCATTGTTCGGCGGCTATAACGGTACCTGAGTAAGTGCCAAAGCCTAATGCGAAAACTTGGTCTTCTCCGTATTTTTCGCGGAGGATTTGCCCAACATTCACAAGCCCCTCTTCTTTCATATCGGTTGCTCTTGCATCTCCAATATGTGTGTTGTGTTCCCAAACGATAACCTTTGCATCTTTTCCGTAAAATTCCGATACTTCCTCCAGTGCACTTACCATGTGATGGTCCCTGATATTCCAATCATCAGGACCGCCTTTTACCATCGCCCGATAATAGTTTTCTGCATTCAGGGCAACAAGGCTGTTTATCAAAAGGTTCAGTGATTCCTCTTCAAAGTTGTTGGTTTCCTCCCACTTGTTTTTTATTTTCAGCAAAAGGTCGGCAACCTCCTTATCGCAGGCGTCTCCATAAAATTCTGCAGCGACTGCATAATTTTCCGGTTTCCGGTGAAATGGCTCAAAGCAGGAAAATGCTTTTTTAGCAGCTTCCAGCTCGGCTGCTCCCTTTGATTCCAGAAGTTTTATTATTTCATCCATAGACTCCCATAAACTATATATGTCGATGCCATAGAAACCCGCCATTTGGCTTTGCTCTTTAATGTGCTGATTATAATCATGAATCCAGGTAATCAGCTGTTTTATTTCCTCATTCGCCCACATCCATGTCGGCCACCGGTTAAAATCCTTCAGTGCTTCAAGGGGGTTCATTGGCGCATACCCTTTAACATACCTGTTAACTGTAAAGCAGGAAGGCCAGTCCCCTTCCACAGCGATACAATTGAACCCTTTCCGTTCAATGAGCTTCCTGGATATTTCCGCTCTTATAGAATAAAATTCAGATGTTCCATGTGAAGCTTCTCCCAATAAAACAAATTTTGCTTTCCCGGCAGCTTCAATAATGCGGTCAAACCAAAATGGATCGCTGAGAGAGCCTGCTTCCGATTGAATAGCTGCAATCAGCCTTTTAGTTGCATTCATTCTTATCACCTCAATTTAGCCTTATAGCTAACTTGCCCATTTGAATTAGGATTATATGGCTGAATATTAGATCACTGCGGAGAGAAAACTTTAAAGAAAGATGCTCGAATATATTTCAGAAGGGTTAGTGAATCATGAAAGAAATGGATGAAAAATACCTGACTTCTGCACCGAAAGAAAAGATGGTTACCATTGGAAATGACGGCAAATTTCCGAATCTGAAAAATGCGGTCGGGGATTCTGTTGATGAACATGAACAGCTGGAAACGGCAAATGCTATTCTAGGCGCAAAAGAAATCGGCCAGCAAAATGAAAACCTATAAATGGGGAGTGAAACTAATGGAAACAATTGATCCTAAAAAAGTAAAATCGGGAGATGAGGTATATGTCATTTACCATAATCCTCACACGCCCAGTGTAGCAAACGTAAGGCCTGCTGAAATTGTTCCGCATCCAAAAGATCCTAATGCAGTAGCCCTCTTTCTTAATGAGTCATTTCATTTAATAGAAGAAGATGATGCACTGTTTTCTTCTGAAAAGGATGCAGAAGAGGCTTTTCAGGAATTATACGGAGAGTACTGACACAAATAAAGAAAGACTGTAAGGAATCAGTCTTTCTTTATTTGCTGATTATAAAATTTGCGGTAATTCCCTCATTTCGGCAGTTGTTTCATCACCGCATAATGGACATTTTAAATCTGAAGAGGCAAAATCTTTTCTCATCCAGCCATTGCAGCTATTACAGGAATACACCTCTGTGTCGAGCATTACAACCTCTGGCTTATCATCTTGGCCTTTTTTATTGAAAAAAATTGGAATCGCCCCCTTTTTTTCATAGTATGGACAAGAAACGGGAAAATTATTGAAAATGATAAAAAATGATAAAAACAAATTGGAAGAGGAGGCTATTTAATGGTCCGCCAACAGAAGAAGAAAAACCTTACTATCGCAGGAACAGATATTGATGAGGTAAAAAGGCTGAATAGCCAATCCGGATTATCCTATAACGAAGTAAAAAGAATGCTGGCAGAAAATTATTTAAAGAAATGAAGTTTTCATTGGGTTAGATCATGAAAAAGGCTGTCTGCTTGTTTATCATTATGTAACCCTTGTTAAGGGCCAAAAATAAGCATGCTTTTGAGGGGAATAGTGTAAAATTGGCTCGTTCGTAAAGTACTTGTCAGGTAAAAATGATGCCATTGTATTTTCGTATATCGAACATGAAGCTTCATGCAGCTGCCATTTTGTATGATGGATATCCCCGCGAAAAACTTCTTCACCTTTTGTTACCCATAGACAATATCTCTCAGTCAGCCATTCATCAAGTGACCCTGCCTGTGCATTAAATGGGCTGGAAGCTGGCTTATATTGGACTTTGAATTGTACGCTCTCTTTATTTTCGTTTTTTCTCCTGCTTTCATAATTAATGAGTCCTTCTGTTTTATCAACTTTCATTTCGGCATTCATATAGGGCAGGAAATATAGCATTCTGGCTCCTGTAACCGCTAAAAAATTATCGGCATCCAGGCTGAAAAAATACACACCTTTCTTGCCCCCATACTCTACATAAGTTCTTACATTCAGCTCATTCATTGATTTCATCATTGGCAATGCCGGCAAGCCGCGGACTCTCATTCTGCTGATCCAGAAAGGTACTATTCCGATCCAGGCTTCGCCCTTAAATGTATCCAGAGTTAACTGAGAAGGAATATGCTTCTCCATTATTTCTGCCGGTACCGGCCAATGTGCAAACAGAACATCATTCCATATTTGCTCCATCACCCAGGGTTTATCAGGCAGCGGAAAAGGTCTGTGCCCTGTTATCTGTAATTCTTCCTTCATTCTTTTACCGCCCTTCAGCATTTTTATTAACGATTATTCCTTCAAAATGCCGGCAGTAAACTTAGTAACGATAAATGAAGTTCAGATAGTCTATAGTTCTAAGCTTTAGCATTGCCCTGTATTATTAATAGAGGTGATGGTCCATGAATAAGCGTCTATCAGTACCTTATTTGAAAACACTCAGTCTGACACCGGAAAACCAGGAGTCTCCCATTCATTTTCTGAAGAATTGGAAAACACCGCAGGGTTATTTCTATCTAAGGAATCATTTTGCATACCCGCAAATTCATACCCGGAATTTAGTATTGTCGATTGCCGGCAATGTTCATAAACCGATGGAAATATCATTTAATGAACTTATCCGCTTTCCATTCAAAGAAATTCTGGTCCCTCTGGAATGCTCCGGCAATAACAGAGCTAAGTTCAAACCAAAGGTTTTTGGTGAGCAGTGGGAAGAAGGGGCAGTCAGTCAGGGGAAATGGAAAGGAGTACCTTTGAAAGAGCTGCTGGATAAAGCGGGACTACTGGCTGGAAGTAAAGAAGCTGTGTTTGCGGGAATGGATTTCGGTGAACGCAAAGATTTCAAAGAATCCTTTTACTTTGCAAGAAGCCTGCCGATTGAAAAGGCACTCCATGAAGATACGATCGTAGCATATGAATATAACGGCAAGCCCATACCTTATAAGCATGGTTATCCTTTTCGGCTAATTGTCCCTCAATGGTATGCAATGGCCTCCGTTAAGTGGCTTAGAAATATATTTATTATTCAGCATGAATTTAATGGCCCATTTCAAACAAAAGATTACGTTTATTATCCTTATGATGATAGCGATTTAGATAAAAAGCCTGTTACAGCCATAAATGTTAACAGCACAATCCAGCATCCATTGGATCGTTCCATTGTTAATGAGGGGTTACATGTTATAAAAGGTATTGCCTGGACTGGAACTGGTACTATTAATGAAGTCGCAATAAGCTTTGATCATGGGGATACTTGGAGAAAAGCGTCGCTTAAATACAGAGGAAACGAAAAATACTCCTGGGTAAAGTGGCATTTTAATTGGGAGGTAAAAAAGGGCGAATATACCATTCTTGTGCGGGCAACAGATACAGAGGGCAATATTCAGCCAATAAAGCCTTACTGGAACAGGAAAGGATACGGATATAATGCTGTGCAAAAAATAAAAATTCAAGTGGTATAACCCGTTTTTCCATGCAAAATCCCCAAAGTGCAAAAAGAGAAGATGTTTTTAATACATCCTCTCTTTCTAGTTCTATTCAATTAGCAGTGCTAATTAATTTTCTTCATCTGTCCTCTTGCCTGCTTCCGGTTCACCAGGTGTCTGATTGCCTGTTGTAGCCTGATAGCCCACCCGATAGGAAGAAGTCCTCTTTTTTCGGAGAACTTCCGGCATTTTATATTGGCTCAGGTCTTCTTGAGCATCTCTCGGCGCCATTGAAATGCCTCCTTTCTATCCGTTATTCATCATACCCTTTACGGGGGATGGAAATATCCACGCCAACTACATCCTCAATAACGGCATCCGCCTGTCCTTCCATATAGGTATCACTTACCTGCTCATGCGTTGTTGCGAGTCCTGAAGAAAGCTGATCATTTCTTTTATAATCCTCAGTTTCATAATATCTGCCAGCAATATTCGTGCCTTCATTATTATCTTTTTTATTCATGCATAATCCCTCCTTCTAATAAGAACTATCCTTATTTTGGACATTAAACCGATTATCATACGATTCAAATCAAACTCTATGTGTGAAAACAAAAAATCTGCCCTGATTAAGGCAGATTTTAAGCAGTTTACATGTTCATTTATCCTTTAATATCCCCAGCCTACGCAAGCAGCACCAACAATGATTAGAAGTATAAACAGGACAACGATTAAAGCAAAACCGCCGCCATATCCTGCACCTGCACCCATTCTAACACCTCCTGACGTCTAGTGACAGTGTATGAACATGATGTTTGTCCCGAATGGGCAGTTGTAACGGAGCAATAAAATAAAATCAAAGATACTTTTACCTTATCGGAGCCTGGCAATGATTTAGAAAGAAAAAACGCCGAAAATGTGAACAAAAATAGGAGATTAATCACCCAATTTAATTTGGTAAGAAAAAAACTCTTTACTGCAAACGGATTCATGTTAAAATGGACATGTAATCAAGTTAGATGTCTGACGTCTATTCACAAACCTCTTTTATCAGAGGTCTATATTTTTGACGTTTCGTAAAAACGTTTTCATTCTACTAAATTCAACAAATGAGGTGTCAACATGAGTTTTATCTGGGGTATATTTGGGATTGTGACCGTATTGGGAATAGCTTTCCTTCTTTCATCAAATCGTAAAGCGATCAATTTACGCACAATTCTTGGCGGTCTAGCCATTCAGTTTGCCTTTGCCTTTGCCGTGCTAAAATGGGATCTTGGGAAAAAGGCACTGGAAAAATTAACTTTTGCAGTAAATGACATTGTAAGTTACGCCAATGAAGGAGTTAATTTCCTCTTTGGAGGATTATTTCAAGAAGGTTCAGGTGTTGGATTTGTATTTGCATTCCAGGTCCTGACAGTTGTTATCTTCTTCTCTTCCCTAATCTCCGTTCTATATTATACAGGGATCATGCAATTCATTATTAAAGTGATTGGCGGAGGCCTTTCTAAGCTGCTCGGAACCAGCAAGGCAGAATCGATTTCTGCTGCTGCCAATATTTTTGTCGGACAGACAGAGGCACCTCTTATCGTCCGCCCTTTCATCAGCAAAATGACAAAGTCGGAATTATTCGCTATCATGACCGGCGGTTTGGCTTCCGTGGCAGGTTCAGTTCTGATTGGTTATTCACTGCTTGGTGTTCCACTGGAATACCTGCTTGCAGCAAGTTTTATGGCAGCTCCTGCAGGTCTTGTAATGGCTAAAATGATGATGCCTGAAACTGAAAAATCAGAAACAACTGATGATATTAACATTGAAAAAGATACGAAATCTGTCAATATCGTAGATGCTGCGGCCCGGGGAGCGAGCGATGGTTTAATGCTTGCCTTGAACATCGGCGCCATGCTTCTTGCTTTCATCGCTTTAGTTGCCTTAATCAATGGAATCATCGGTTTTGCAGGCGGACTTTTCGGGCTTGAAAACTTAACACTTGAAATGATTCTTGGCTTTATTTTTGCACCAATTGCTTTTGCAGTTGGAGTCCCTTGGGCTGAAGCAGTACAGGCTGGCGGCTACATCGGCCAAAAGCTTGTGTTGAATGAATTCGTTGCTTACTCAGCCTTTGCTCCTGAAATCAGCAGCCTGTCTCCTAAGACTGTTGCAGTAGTAAGCTTCGCGCTTTGCGGCTTTGCGAACATTTCCTCTATGGCCATCCTTTTGGGCGGCCTCGGCAACCTGGCTCCTGACCGCAGGAATGATATTGCCAAGCTTGGCATCCGTGCAGTTATAGCTGGAGCTCTTGCCTCTCTATTAAGTGCAGCAATTGCAGGAATGTTAATTTAATAGTCTGATAGCATACTGGATAACCGGTATGCTATTTTTTTTGAGGTAAAGGCGAGAATTGTCGAAGATTATCTGAAAATTATTTTAATTCAGAGTTGATTTTATATTTTTATTAATGTTAAAGTATGGATGTAAGCGTTATCAATAGTATTCTTCTAAAGTTTTGCAGCATGGAAATACATAGACTACTATTTTAAGGAGGAATTATATGAGTCAGTTAACTGCAGGTTTAAAAGAAAAGGTAGAAAAGTTCTTAAGCGGAAAGAAGAAATTATATATCAATGGTGAATTTGTAGAAAGCAAATCACAGAAAACGTTTGATACGTATAATCCAGCGACAGGAGAAGTTCTGGCTACTGTTTTCGAAGCAGGTACAGAAGATATTGATCTCGCAGTAAAAGCAGCCCGAAAGGCGTTTGATGAAGGAAAATGGTCTAAAATGAGCGCTTCTAAGCGCAGCCGCCTGATGTACAAGCTTGCCGATCTTATGGAAGAAAACAGTGAAGAATTAGCACAGCTTGAGACATTGGATAATGGAAAGCCAATCCGTGAAACAACAAATGCCGATATTCCATTGGCAATTGAACATATGCGCTACTATGCAGGCTGGTCTACGAAGATTGTCGGACAGACTATTCCTGTCAGCGGACCATTCTTCAACTATACCCGCCATGAAGCCGTTGGTGTAGTGGGGCAAATCATCCCTTGGAACTTCCCTCTTCTAATGGCAATGTGGAAGCTTGGTGCTGCCCTGGCAACAGGATGTACGGTTGTTCTTAAACCAGCGGAGCAAACACCTCTTTCCGCTTTATATCTTGCTGAGTTAATGGATCAGGCAGGCTTCCCTCCAGGGGTAATCAATATTGTCCCTGGCTTTGGAGAAACAGCTGGCCAGCCGCTTGTTGACCATCCGCTGGTAGATAAAATTGCCTTTACTGGTTCTACTGAAGTAGGTAAACGGATTATGTCCAATGCTTCAAAGACCTTGAAGCGGGTTACGCTTGAACTTGGCGGCAAGTCTCCGAACATTATCCTGCCGGATGCTGATTTATCAAAGGCAATTCCTGGAGCTCTTAACGGTGTTATGTTCAACCAGGGACAGGTTTGCTGTGCCGGCTCCCGTGTTTTCATACAAAAGAAGCAGTTTGATAATGTTGTAGCTGATATGGCTTCACATGCTAAAAAAATCAAGCAAGGTGCCGGAATTCATGCTGACACTGAAATCGGCCCGCTTGTATCTGCTGAGCAGCAAAACAGAGTTCTTGGGTACATTGAAAAAGGCCTAAGCGAAGGTGCTCAGCTTGTAGCAGGAGGAGATAAGCCTCAGGAGCAAGGTTACTTCGTCTCCCCTACTATCTTTGCAGATGTTAATGACGAAATGACAATTGCGAAGGAAGAAATCTTCGGACCGGTTATTTCGGCCATGCCTTATGATGACATTGACGAATTAATTAACCGTGCCAATAACAGCGAATATGGATTAGCTGCAGGAGTTTGGACTCGTGATGTTGCAAATGCACACTATGTGGCCAATAAACTCCGCGCTGGTACAGTTTGGGTGAACTGCTATAACGCTTTCGATGCTGCATCCCCATTTGGCGGCTATAAGCAATCCGGTATCGGACGTGAAATGGGCTCATACGCTCTTGATAACTATACAGAAGTTAAGAGTGTATGGATCTCCATGAAATAATAGCCGAATCAAAAAAAAGGAACCTTTCGGGGTTCCTTTTTTAATGGAAATCCTTTAAAGTTTCTTCCCATTAAGAATAAGTTCACAGATTATCCATAGGATTTTTGATGGATATTATTTATCCTTATATTGGGAGGGGAAATAATGAAAAAAGTATATATGATTTCCGCTATTATTGTCGTATTAGGCATTGCTGCCGGCATTTCTTTTTTTATCATTCGTGATATGACATCAAAGATACCTGAACATATTACACTTTTAACCGATGATGAGAAGGTATATGACTTTGAAGAATCTGATGAAAAGCTGAAGCTTGTTGAATTTATTTATACGCACTGTCCGGATATATGTCCGACGACTACCCAAAGGATGAATCTCCTGAAAAGTGATCTTACTAATGAGGGTGTATTTGGGGACAAAGTGCAATTTATTACTGTTACGATCGACCCTTATAGGGATACCGCAGATGTTCTTAAAAAATATAGAAGCACCTTTGATATCGAAAATGATGAGAATTGGATCTTTCTTACTGCTGATCCTGATACATTGAAAAAGGATCAGGCAGAAATTCAGGAGCTCGCAAACACTTTCCAATTTCAATACCGTGATCCCGGTGATGGCTTCTATGTTCACAGCACCTTTGTGTATTTGCTTGACGAGAATAATAAATTTATTAAGAAGTTCCCTATGGGAGAAGATTTTGACAGGAATGAAGTTTTCAAAAAGATAATGAAGCAAATTTAACAAAAAAAATGGCGGATTTTAGGATCCGCCATTTTTTTTTTAACCTAGTTCGCAGAAGAAGATAAATTTTTGTTTTGGTCAATGAGTATTAAAGTTTTTGATCTTGGCTTTGAGAAGCTTACTTTAATACCGGATTTCTTTAATCGGTTTACTAAATCAACCAGCTGTTTTTTAGCCATCTAAAAAACTCCTTTTTCCCTGCCTGTATGATTAATATTTTACATGAAATTTATGAAAAAACTATGAACAAAAAGAAACAATTTATACTTTTTCAAGGTTTTAATAAAAGAGTCTGCCTGGTTTTTACTTCAGTGAGAACTGTTTTATGATAGTTCCCATCTGCCCAGTCTTTCATCTGATCATGGTACCACTCGCTTAAAGGATGTCCGGATTGCCCTGGTCCCACCAGATGGTAGGCAGTATTCATGTTTTGTGTATCAATCACAAATCTCCATGAGCCTCCATGATTCACTGTGCCATCGTCTTTGTTGGCTGCCGCCTGCACAGTGACTGAGCTGCCGCCAACAGGAATTCGGCCCTCTCTATTAAACAAAAAGTTTAAAGGTTTTATACTCGAAAGCGGGTGGGAAAAAGCTAATTGATGATAGTTACCCCATTTCCATTTAGTCGGGCTGCTTCCTTGAAGATCTTCGGCTTCCTTGACCGCTGTACTCAATGATTGGGAAAGGACTTCCTGCAATCCGCCCTTTTCTTCAATCCAGATGCTTTCCCGGCCATTTGCTGCATTTCTCAATAATTCATCCACTGCCTGCTTTTGTCCTTTGAAAAGCTTCCTCATTTCGGGAGATATCTGATCTTCAAAAAGAACATCGGATATGCTTTTCATCCAAAGATTGAAAATAAGAGGGGCTGCCTTATCCTTGCTGTCAATATAATCCCATTTACTCAGGATCGATAAAGCTTCCTTTTCAAGAGCGGTGGATGGTTCTTTCATTCCGGACAGGAAAAGCGGTATGAATTCCTTTGCCTGCAGGTTTTTCTGATCCATTTGCAGTGACATCATATCTTCAGCTGTAAGATCATCCTTGCTCTTGAGAAATTCCTGAATGCGCATTTGTCTATAGGGCTGTGCCCAATCATGACTGATATGGTAAGGGTAGCTGTCATCAATAACCTTATTGTTTGCCGTTGATATATACCCTTCTTCGGGATTGACCGTTTTAGGCAGCTGATCATAAGGAATGTAGCCTTTCCACCCATATTCATCCGACCAGCCGGGCACTGGCAGCAGTCCGTCTCCTTTCTTTCTGATTGGGATTTTACCATTTGCTTTATAAGCAATAGTTCCATCCGAAGAAGCAAATACAAAGTTTTGGGCAGGTGTATGAAATAACTCCAATGCTTGTTCAAACTGATTCCAGTCTGATGATTTATTCATTTTTAGAATGGCTTCCAGCTCTTTTGAAGGCTGAAGCGCTGTCCATTGTAAGGAAAGAACGGTATCCTTGCCGCTGTCTCCAGCAAATTCCGATATCACAGGTCCGTGGCGTGTAATCGTTATTTTATAGCTAATTGGCTCTTTGCCTTTTACCTTAATTGGTTCTTCTATTTCTTCTGCCTTTTCCCACTTTTCATTGAATAGAAACTCGTTTTCTTTGGCAGGATTCCTTTTTTCGATATACAAATCCTGAACATCTGGTCCTGTATTGGTTACTCCCCATGCAATATCTTCATTGTGACCGAGGATGATGCCCGGGATTCCGGCAAAAATGACACCGCTGACGTTCATTTCAGGAGACTCCAGGTGCATCTGATACCAGATGGAAGGTGTGCTGAGAGACAGATGAGGGTCATCAGCCAAAATAGGCTTTCCTGATGCCGTTTTACTGCCGGCTGCCACCCAGTTATTGCTTCCGTTAAATTCAGGAGGCGTGATGACAGATGCAAAGCTTTCTTCAATATTTAAGTTGTGTTTTCCTATTATGTATGGGGCTTCATCCGGATAGGAGGGGAATAATTCATATGCTTTATCTTCCGGAAAATGCTGAAGGAGATAATAGCGGAATGCCTGGCTTTCCCAGTGTCCGCCAAGATCATATGCCATATATTTGCCAATAGTGAGCGAATCCACTGGAGACCATTCTTCCGGTTCATAGCCGAGTATGGAAAATTCAACAGGCATTTTTCCATTTTCTTTAACCTCTTTAATATAAAGATTAACTCCTTCTGCAAACCAGCCTAAAATCTGTTTTGCATCGGAGGAGTATGCTTCATAGGATGCTTCTGCAGCCCTTCTCAAACCAAGAGTTCTAAAATATTTATCATTTTCAACCGTAGCCTCTCCAATTACTTCACTCAATCTTCCCGATGCCTGACGCCTGCTTAAATCCATCTGAAAAAGGCGATCCTGAGCCTGGACATAGCCTTGTGCAATAAAAAGGTCCCGTTCATTAGCAGCAAGCAGGTGCGGGACTCCGCTGCCATCCCGATTGACCATTACTTCCTGAGATATGGAGCCTATTCTGATTTCCCCATCTGTTTTAGGCAGAGAGCGGGACAAAAAACCATACATAATGAAAAAGGCTGCAGCCAGCAGCACTAATATGATAGCAATGCTCCAAAGCGAGTACTTCTTCCACTTTGATTTTGGCTGGAGCTGGATCTCAATATTGCCTTCCATAAACATTCCTTCCTTTATTATTAAATTTTAAATTCGAACCGGCCGGAAAGCTTTTGCTCACCAGCTTCATTTTTAACGGATACTTCTCCTGTCAGCCTTTTTTCGTTATCTTCCCATTTCTCTCCAGT
Organism: Bacillus sp. 22-7; assembly: GCF_010628845.1. NCBI lineage: Bacteria > Bacillati > Bacillota > Bacilli > Caryophanales > Bacillaceae > Bacillus > Bacillus sp. 22-7. The sequence goes on from NZ_NJQY01000035.1 coordinate 116,255, forward strand.
CACTCTCCCTTCTATTGTCAGCTTCTCGCCGGGTCGTGTCATTTTGCTGAAGCGCACTTTGAACCTTCTCAGGTCCTTTCTTGGAAACCACTCAGCCAGTGCTTCACCTGCCATTCCCATGATAAGCATCCCGTGGGCGATCACTCCGTCCAATCCGGCCTTTTCTCCTACAGGGACTACTGTATGAATCGGATTGAAATCTCCGGATGCCCCTGCATACTTGACCAGCTGTGTATGTGTGATCTCTGGTTTATGAATCATTTTCAGCTCACTCATTTTTGCTTCCCCCTCTTTCTATAATGGTGGATTCTGAATAGAGAACATCTTTTCCATCACTGTTTTTGTACTGAATACCTATTGTAATAAACCGCAGGTTCCTCTTTTCGAAAGAAGAAATTACTTTAGGGGCTGCAGTTACTGTATCACCAGCACATATTTCCCCCATATAGCAATATTCCTGGCCGCCGTGAAGAACCTTGAGCGGGTCAAGTCCGAATAGCTCAATTAGGGTTTCGAAATCCATGCCACCCCACATCTCGATGGCTGTTGGAAATGTTGGCGGGATGGGGATGTCGCGGTACCCCTCTTTTCTCGCAGTGTCGGCATCATAATAAATAGGGTTTTTGTCTCCAATTGCCATAGCGAATTCTTTGATTTTTCCCCTTTCAATTGTAAACCGGAAAGGTTTTAACTTCACATCTGATTTTAAAAGAGATTCCATTAAAATCGCACTTCCTCTCATCCTTTTATAATCTTTATGTATTCGACTTTTAGCTCCTGCTTCCTGTTAAATCTCTAAATTTTTATCGAAGAGGTTACATGATGATAAGAAGAATTCGCGATTACGCGCTGAAAGTGGTATAATTTTATGGATTATGTATTTGGAGGAATAAAAACAATATGATAACTGTCAGTAATGTAGGTCTTCGATACGGCGACCGCAAACTATTCGAAGACGTTAATATTAAATTCACACCTGGCAATTGCTATGGATTGATTGGAGCAAATGGTGCAGGTAAATCAACTTTTCTTAAAATTTTATCAGGTGAAATTGAGGCACAATCCGGAAGTGTTCATTTAGGTCCCGGAGAACGCCTGGCTGTCCTGAAGCAGAACCATTTTGAGTACGAAGAATTTGAAGTATTAAAAGTAGTCATCATGGGCCATGCCCGTCTTTATGAAGTGATGCAGGAAAAAGATGCTATTTATATGAAGGCTGACTTCACGGATGAAGATGGGATGAAGGCTGCCGAACTAGAAGGCGAATTTGCTGAATTAAATGGATGGGAAGCAGAATCTGAAGCAGCTATTTTGCTGAAGGGACTTGGAATCGGAGAAGAGCTTCACGACAAAAAAATGGCTGACCTTTCCGGTTCTGAAAAAGTGAAAGTTTTGCTTGCGCAGGCGCTTTTTGGCAAGCCGGATGTTCTTTTACTGGATGAGCCGACAAACCACTTGGATATCAAAGCAATTCAATGGCTTGAGGAATTCCTGATCAACTTTGAGAATACCGTTATTGTCGTATCCCATGACCGTCATTTCTTAAACAAAGTTTGTACGCATATTGCCGATCTTGACTTTGGGAAGATCCAGATTTACGTTGGGAACTATGACTTCTGGTATGAGTCAAGCCAGCTTGCACAAAGGATGGCCCAGGATGCCAATAAGAAAAAAGAAGAAAAAATCAAGGAACTGCAAAGCTTTATTGCCCGCTTTAGTGCAAACGCATCAAAATCCAAGCAGGCAACTTCACGTAAAAAGCTTCTTGATAAGATTTCTCTTGATGACATTAGACCATCCTCAAGAAAATATCCGTATGTCGGATTTTCGCCAGACCGTGAAATTGGAAATGATTTGCTTCGGGTAGACGGCATCAGCAAAACAATTGATGGTGTTAAAGTTCTAAATAATGTCAGCTTCATCATGAACAAAGATGATAAAATAGCGTTAGTTGGCACGAACGAATTGGCGAAAACTACCCTGTTTAAAATACTGACTGGTGAAATGGAGCCGGATGAAGGAACGTTTAAGTGGGGTGTTACGACCTCTCAGTCCTATTTCCCTAATGACAACTCTGAGTTCTTCGAGAACTCTGATTTGAACCTTGTAGACTGGCTGCGCCAATTCTCGCCTGCAGATGACAGTGAAAGCTTCCTGAGAGGTTTCCTTGGAAGAATGCTGTTCTCTGGTGAGGAAGTTCTAAAGAAAGCAAGCGTTCTTTCCGGTGGGGAAAAAGTCCGCTGCATGCTATCTAAAATGATGCTGAGCGGTGCTAACGTGCTTCTTTTAGATGAGCCGACAAACCACCTTGATTTGGAATCCATTACGGCATTGAATAATGGACTGATTAATTTTAAAGGCTCCATGATTTTTGCTTCACATGACCATCAGTTCATTCAAACCATTGCTAACCGCATTATTGAAATTACACCGGCTGGCATTGTCGATAAGCAAATGACTTATGATGAGTATTTAGAAGACTCAGCCATTCAGAAACAAGTAGCTGAAATGTATCAGTAAACAGTAAAAGCAGGAGGATCAGCCTCCTGCTTTTAACTTTGTCAAAAATCCTGTTTTTTCTTTTTATGGCGTGCAGAGGAAGCTGTTCTGCTGCCTGTTTCTATGTTGGTTGTCCCTTGCCCTTCGACGTTTGGAGAGCTCAATCCAGCCTTGGAAGGGTCTTTTTTGCGTTTGCTCATAGTTAAACACCTCCTTTCTTACTTTTTCGTGTTAAGGCTATTTTTATCCATGGAATAAAAATGGAGTACAAAAGCCAATCTAACAAACGGAGGAGGTGTTAACATTGACGAAAAGAGTAGCGGTTGAACAATCCTTAACAAATGTTTCTGAAGCGCTTCGCCAAAAAGGATACGAAGTGGTTGACATGAAGTCGGCGCATGATGCTGAGAACTGCTCATGCTGTGTTGTGAGCGGTGTTGATTCAAATGTAATGGGTATGCAGGATGTTTCTACAAAAGCATCTGTCATTGAAGCAAGCGGCCTTTCAGCGGATGAAGTATGCCGCCAGGTGGAGCAAAGAATGCAGTAATGAAAAGTGAGCCAAAGACTAAAGATAACTTCTTTAGTCTTTTTCAATGAAAATAAAGTGAAACTTCAATCAGTGGGGGTTTTCCTTATCCCCCACTGATTGTTAGTCGCGTTCTAGTGTCGCTAAGATCTCCGCTAGCGCTTCGATCAATCGACACTACGAACCCGATTGGTTCAACTAAGCCTCTGCCAGCGCGTCGGCAAGTTTCACTGTATCTCACCAATCGGGCCTTTACATTATAAAGCGAGGC
>NZ_NJQY01000036.1:0-25860 GCF_010628845.1 Bacillus sp. 22-7
GGGCAGTTTGACCCCCACTTATCCTCCTTTGATTCCTCTGAATCTTGATGTGAGGGTCTTACTGCCCGTTAGACTGCGATAATCTGTTGCATGATTTAGAATTATAAAACTTTTTATTTGAGTATAAGTAATACCTTCTAAAACTCCGGTAAAGATGATAATATAAACTGATAGTTCAATAGAAAATCCGTGTATACGGTAGAGGTTCTAGCTACCCTCTTTAAAAAACTAAGGAAAACAGGTCTGCTTTCTTAGTGGTCCTGTTTTTCTATGTTAAAGGAGAATTTTTATATGAAAAATGATAAAGCGCTCGTTGTATTCAGCGGCGGCCAGGATAGTACTACCTGCTTATTCTGGGCAAAGGAACGTTTTGCCGAGGTGGAAGCAGTCACTTTTAATTATAATCAGCGGCACAAGCTTGAAATTGATTGTGCCCAGCAAATAGCAAAAGATCTGGGAATCAGGCATCATATCCTTGATATGTCCCTATTGAATCAGCTTGCGCCAAACGCACTGACACGTGATGATATCGAAGTAAAGGATGGAGAGGAAGGCGGGCTTCCATCTACATTTGTACCAGGGAGAAACCTGTTATTCCTGTCATTTGCCGGTGTGCTTGCGAGTCAAATTAATGCAAGGCATATTATTACAGGTGTGTGTGAGACAGATTTCAGCGGCTACCCTGATTGCCGGGATATGTTTATAAAATCACTGAATGTCACACTGAATCTGTCGATGGATGGGCAGTTTGTGATCCATACACCTTTAATGTGGCTCAATAAAGCTGAGACATGGAAACTGGCAGATGACTTGGATGCCCTTGAGTATGTGCGTAATAATACGCTGACATGCTACAACGGCATTCCGGCAGATGGCTGCGGTGAGTGTCCGGCCTGCAATTTAAGACAAAAGGGCCTTGAAGAATACCTCAATGAAAAGGGGGCGCTTTAAGACATGTACGGATTTAGGATTGTTGATAAACTCCAAAAAATCAATGAAGACATTAAGCCGGATCAGCTGAAATACCACCATAAGCGTGTAATGGTCAGCAAGGAATTCACTTTTGATTCAGCCCATCATCTGCATTGCTATGAAGGCAAATGCAAAAACCTGCACGGCCACACCTACAAGGTGATTTTTGGCATAAGCGGATTTGTGGATGACAGAGGGTTAATGATTGATTTCGGCGACATAAAAGAAATCTGGAAAAATGAGATTGAGATATTTCTTGACCACAAGTATCTGAATGAAACTCTGCCCCCGATGAATACGACTGCTGAGAATATGGTTGTCTGGATTTATGAAAAAATGCAAGAAAGCCTGCAAAACAGAATAGAGCAATATGACGGTGCAAGAGTTGAATTTGTGCGCCTTTTTGAAACTCCAACAAGCTATGCTGAGGCAAGAAGGGAGTGGATGGAGGTTGAGTAAGATTCCTGTATTGGAAATCTTCGGGCCGACCATTCAGGGGGAAGGAATGGTGATTGGCCAGAAAACGATGTTCGTCCGTACAGCAGGATGTGATTATTCCTGCAGCTGGTGTGATTCCTCTTTTACCTGGGATGGAAGTGCGAAGGACAGCATCCGCCAAATGGAACCGGATGAGATCTGGAAGGAGCTCAAAGAACTCGGCGGAGACGGATTTTCTTTCGTAACCATTTCGGGCGGCAATCCGGCTCTTCTGAAAAATTTGGGTGAATTTATTTCTCTGCTAAAAGCTGAACGAATTAAGCTCTGCCTGGAAACACAGGGAAGCCGCTGGCAGGATTGGTTTTATGAAATTGATGAACTCACCCTGTCCCCAAAGCCGCCGAGTTCAGGCATGAATACCGACTTTGAAGTGCTCGATCTGATTGTGAATAAACTGCAGGCCGGCAGAAGGGAAGATCAGCAGTTCTCTCTGAAGATCGTTGTTTTTGATGATGCGGATTATGAATATGCGAAAGACGTTCATAAGCGTTATCCCGGGGTTCCGTTTTATCTGCAGGTTGGGAATGATGATACGGTAACAGCAGATGACCGGAATTTACTCCAGAGACTCCTTGATAAATATGACTGGCTTATTGAAAAAACGATTCATGACAATGAGCTGACAGATGTGAAAGTACTTCCGCAGCTGCATACCTATGTATGGGGCAATAAGCGGGGAGTATAGCGACCGAAATCCCGCATACAAGATGCGGGGTTATTTTTGTATAGTAATTGCAATATATGACAGATTTCGGGCAATCTATGATATTATACGTTTGAACTTAACAAGGCATACGTGCTGTAAAATTCGATAGATAGGGAGAGTTAGATGACAGATAACACCATTATCCGTTTTAATTCGGTGACAAAAAGATATGATAATGATCCGCCAGTTTTAAAAAATGTCAGCTTTGAAATTGAACGCGGGAAGTTCTATACCCTGTTAGGTCCATCGGGCTGCGGGAAAACGACGATCTTGCGGCTGATTGCCGGCTTTACTGAACCTACTGAAGGGGATATCTATTTTAATGGAAAAGTCATTAATCATGTTCCCGCCAACAAAAGGCAAGTAAACACGGTTTTTCAGGACTATGCCCTGTTTCCGCATCTGAATGTATATGAAAATATAGCATTCGGCTTAAAAATCAAAAAAATGAAGAAAGCGGAGATTGAGAAAAAAGTAAAAGAAGCGCTGAAGTTTGTAAACCTTGAAGGCTATGAAAACCGGGAAATTAAAGAAATGTCAGGAGGGCAGCGCCAGCGTGTTGCCATCGCAAGGGCCATTGTCAATGAGCCTGAGGTAATTCTCCTGGATGAGCCCCTATCCGCACTTGACCTGAAGCTGCGGACCGAAATGCAGTATGAACTTAGGGAGCTGCAGAGGAATCTTGGCATCACGTTTATTTTTGTCACACATGACCAGGAGGAAGCACTTGCCATGTCAGATGAAATCTTCGTGCTTAACAGCGGAAGCATTGAGCAGAGCGGTACTCCTACTGATATTTATGACGAGCCGATCAATCGCTTTGTAGCAGATTTTATTGGTGAATCCAATATTGTTGCCGGAACAATGATCAAGGATTATCAGGTCCAGTTTGCCGGAAGGTTATTTGAGTGTGTTGACGGAGGCTTTGAGCCCAATGAAGAGATTGAGATCGTAATTCGGCCTGAAGATCTCGCTATTACAGCCCCGGATGATGGGAAGCTGAAGGTTAAAGTTGACTCCCAGCTATTCAGGGGAGTGCATTATGAGATCAGCTGCTATGACAGCGATGGCAATGAGTGGCTCGTCCATTCAACCAAAAAGGCGACCGTCGGGGACCAAATTGGCCTTCATTTTGATCCTGAAGCGATCCACGTCATGAGGCATGGGGAAACCGAAGAGGAATTTGATAAGCGTCTGGAAGCTTATGAAGAGGGAAGCCATGAGAACTAATTCCCGCAATTTTTATTTAATTCCTTATGTGCTTTGGATTGCCCTCTTTGTTGTGACGCCTTTGCTTCTTGTCCTGTATTATTCGTTCTTTGATATTGAAGGGCATTTCACATTGGAGAATTATCGCAAATTCTTTACGCCTGTTTATTTAAAAATGACCCTAAGCTCCTTTTGGTATGCCTTTTTAATAACCTTATTTTCATTGCTGATCGCTTATCCGACTGCATATTTGCTTACGAAAACAAAGCATAAGCAGCTGTGGCTCTTATTGATCATCCTGCCATCCTGGATTAATCTGCTTTTGAAAGCCTATGCTTTCCTTGGCATCTTCGGAACCTATGGCGCTGCGAATAGCTTTCTGGAAGCGATGGGAATCGGCGGAAGACAAATCCTGTTTACGGATTTCAGCTTTATCTTTGTGTCGGTCTATATATTTCTTCCTTTTATGATATTGCCGATATTTAATTCTTTAGATGAATTGAATCCAACGCTTTTGGATGCTTCCAATGATTTGGGCGGTTCTTCCTGGGTAACATTCAAGCGTGTTATCTTTCCTTTGACACTGGATGGCGTGAAAGCAGGATGCCAGATTGTCTTTATCCCTGCTTTATCATTATTCATGCTGACAAGACTGATTGCAGGAAACCGTGTCATTACTCTTGGAACCGCCATTGAGCAGCACTTTCTTGTAACACAGGATTGGGGAATGGGCTCTACCATTGCCGTCTTCCTGATTATTGCCATGGTACTTATTATGGTGCTGACAGGCAGAAGAAAGCGGGGGATCCTATAAATGAAAAAGAACAGGAAATGGCCGGCAGTTTACTTGGCTCTTATCTTTATCATCCTGTACGCCCCGATCTTTTACTTAATATTTTATTCCTTCAACAGCGGAGGAACCATGTATCAGTTCGAAGGATTTACTTTGGATTGGTATCGGGAGCTGTTTGCGGATACCCGATTGCTCATTATTGTCCTGAACACTGTGATTATTGCTCTTTTATCTGCATCGATATCCACCATCATTGGAGTGGCCGGGGCACTTGCAATTGCTTATGCACGAAAACGCAGAGTAAAAAACACGTTGCTGTCACTGAATAATGTGCTGATTGTCAGTCCGGATGTCATTATTGGCGCGTCGTTTTTAATTCTTTTTACGATGATCGGACTTAAGCTTGGATTTGTATCTGTTTTACTGGCACACATCGCTTTCAGTGTTCCGATTGTCGTTCTGATGGTTTTGCCTAAGATTGAAGAGATGAGCACATCGATGATTTATGCTGCCATGGATCTTGGGGCCAGCAGGTTGGATGTTCTGACTAAGGTCATTCTCCCTTATATCACTCCTGGAATTTTCGCAGGCTTTTTTATGGCACTGACCTATTCTCTGGATGATTTTGCCGTCACTTTCTTTGTTACAGGCAATGGCTTTACCACTTTGTCTGTTGAGATTTATTCCCTGGCAAGAAGAGGAGTTTCACTAAATATCAATGCTTTATCCGCTTTGCTTTTCCTATTTACCATCATTCTGGTTACAGGCTATTACTTTATTACAAAGCGCAATGAGAAGCCGAATGGAATGGGGGTAAGGCAATGAAGAAGCTTATTCAGGCGCTCGCCGCCGTATTAATCGTTTCATTCGCCTTGTTGTACATCGTTTCCGGGCTGAATTCCTCCCAGGGCTACACAAGCGGCAATACATTGACCATTTTTAACTGGGGCGATTATATTGATGCAGACCTGGTCGATAAGTTCGAACAGGAAACAGGCATTAAAGTCATCTATGAAACATTCGATTCCAATGAAGCGATGATGACGAAAATTGAACAGGGCGGCACAGCTTATGATATTGCAGTTCCATCAGAATATGCGATAGAAAAAATGAAGGAAGAAGACCTGCTGCTGCCGGTTGATCATTCTAAAATTCCAAACCTGAAATATATTGATCCGCGTTTTATGGACCTGCCTTTTGATCCTGAAAATGAGTATTCAATTCCCTATTTCTGGGGCACTGTCGGTATTCTTTATAATACCGATATTTTGGGTGATAAAGAAATCACGAGCTGGAATGATCTGTGGGAACCTGAATTAAAAAACCAGATCCTCCTGATTGATGGGGCAAGGGAAGTAATGGGCATGGGGCTCAACAGTCTTCATTATTCTCTGAATGACAAAGATAAAGACCATTTGATCGAAGCTAAAGAAAAACTCGATCGCCTTACACCTAACATTAAAGCCATTGTGGGTGATGAAATCAGAATGCTGATGGAAAATGATGAAGCCGGCATTGGCGTGGTTTGGTCCGGCACGGCACAGGAGCTTATGTGGGAGAAGGATAATCTTGAATATGTAGTTCCGGAAGAAGGCTCCAATCTCTGGTTTGATAATATGGTCATCCCTAAGACTGCTAAAAACCCGGAAGCGGCCCACCAGTTCATGAATTTCATTCTTGACCCAGAAAATGCGGCGCAAAATACAGAATACGTCGGGTATTCAACGCCAAATAAAGAGGCGCTGAAATATATGGACGAAGAAACAATCTCTGACGAACGTTTTTATCCGGATGAAGAAATGACAGCTCGGCTGGAGGTTTATGAGAACCTGGGAAAAAGGATGCTCGCTTATTATAATGAGCTTTTCCTTGAGTTTAAAATGCATAAGAAATAGGGTACTGCCAGGATTTAAGATCCTGGCAGTTTTTGTATTGGAACGGATTTAGGGAATCAGGGAATGCTAGCGCAAAGGAGGATGGGAAAAAGAAGAGATTCTTCAGCATATTTGTATTGATTTTTTCATTCGGAAGTATAGGTACTCCCATAAATGCTGCCTCTCAAAAACCTGAATTGGCCATTGTCATTGACGATCTTGGGAACAATATGAAGGGAACAAAAGAAATGATGGAACTGCCGGTAACCTTGACGGCTGCCATCATGCCTTTTATGAAGAAATCCGCAGCAGAGTAGAGAGCGCCATTAAAGAAGTGCCCCATGCGGTCGGCATGAATCATCATATGGGTTCAAGAGCCACTGAAAATGAACGGGTCATGAGAGTTGTCCTTGAAGTATGTAAAGAGCACGGATTATTTTATCTTGACAGCAAAACAACCGGAAAAAGCGTCGTCGGCAAGCTGGCAAATGAAATTGGTGTTCCTTATGTCGAAAACAATATTTTCTTCGATGATATTTACACGACAGCACATATCACAAAACAGGCTGACAGACTTGCTGAAAAACTCGTCAAAAACGAACGCATCATCGCAATCGGCCATGTCGGCATCACAGGTACAAAGATGGTTAGTGTGCTAAAAGAGTATATCCCTGTATATAAAGAGAAGGCCCAAATTGTTCCGCTGTCTGAACTGATTCCAGGCTACGAACTTATTGATGATGGGCCATAAATAATAAAAGCTGCAAGCCCTGAGCGGTCTGCAGCTTTAATGGTGTGTGTGAAAGTGGCCTAGTAGTGGTATAGGTGCCTGTCACCTATACAGGTGGCCGCCCACATTCCGGTCTGGTTAGTCCCGCAACGATAGCGTTAGAAGAGGTGGGCGGCCGTGAATATAGTATATGCAAAGACGGTGAAAGGATGCAGATACTGCTGATGAAAAATACGGGTATTTGAAAAACTTCCAGGATTAAAATAACTATCCATTGCAAAACATAACAATGTCAGTATTTCAGCAATTAAGGCATTATCTTGACTATAAAGGGGTATGTAAGGAATAAATCAAAAGCGAAGGGGGTGACCTGTATGCTTTGGACATTAGCAGGTATTCTGCTTGTATTATGGATTCTTGGATTAATATTTAAAGTAGCTGGAGGCATTATTCATATTCTGCTGGTAATCGCAGCAATCATCATTGTGGTTAACTTTATTAGAGGCAGAGCATCCGGCAGGGGATAGCAGGAAAAGCCTTCTATATTAGGAGGCTTTTCAAATACACTTAACATAATATTATTATAATAGACAAAGTTCAAAAAGAAAAACCAGCCCCAAGGCAGGGACCGGTTCCGATATCATGCTATAACCATTTCTGCCTTCAATTCTCCAGCAATCTCCTGGACTTCACTGCCTTCCAATGTTTCTTTCTCCAGAAGGGCTTCTACCAGTTTCTCAAATTGAGGCTGATGATTGGCGATAATCAATTCGCATCTTTCTAGTGCTTTTTGGAATAGATCCTGCATTTTAGCTTCTTTTTGTCCTTTGTTGAAAGTAAGCTCGAAGCCGTTATCAAGTAACCCTGTATCAACCATTTGCTCTATGATATGCTTCGCTTGTTTAACATCACCGCTTACCCCAATACTGTGCTCGCCAAGAATCATTCGTTCTGATACACCGCCAGCGAGAATCATCGCGACCTGGTCCAGCAATTCACTTGTTGTCGATAAATGAAGTTCTTTTTGGATAGGAGCTACATACCCAAGCGCTTCGCCACGCGGAATAATGGTTGCTTTCCGGACGGATCCAGGTTTTGTTAAAGCAGCCACTAATGCATGGCCAGCTTCATGGATTGCAACCCGCTGCTTCGTTCCAACATCCTGTAAAGCACGTGTGGTGGTTCCCAGAATAGTACGGTCCAGAGCGTAATCCAAATCTTCTTTTGAGATAATTTCCTGGCCGTTTCGGACTGCTCTGCGGCTTGCCGTTTCGAATAGGGAATGAAGATCTGCACCTGAAAAACCGGAAGTGCTTTCTGCCAGATCTCCAAGAGTTGTCATTACATCTTCAGCCAGTAATCTATTTCGTGTATGAATGTTAATGATCTCTCTCCGTCCCTTTGTATCTGGAAGAGGAACGTTGAAGGAGAAGTCAATCCGTCCAGGACGCAGGAATGCTTCGTCGAGCATATCCTTCCGGTTTGTGGCGGCAATAAATAATATTCCATCATTGGAATGTCCGCCGTCCAGCTGGACCAGCAGTTCAGTTAACGTTTTTTCACTTTCTTCTCCGCCATGCTGTTTTCTTCGTCCAGCAAGTGCATCTACTTCGTCAATAAAGACGACAGCAGGAGAATGCTTTCTGGCATTCTGGAAAAGGTTTCTGACACGGGATGCACCAACACCTACGAATAATTCATTAAACCCGGAACCGCTTGTTGAAAAGAAAGTTGCTCCAAGCTCCTTGGCAATTGCCTGAGCCAGCAAGGTTTTTCCCGTTCCGGGAGGCCCATATAAAAGAATCCCCTTCGGCGGCCTGATCCCCATTTTTAAAGAGCGCTCAGGTTCTTTTAATATGGAAAGAGTCTGCATAATTTCCTCTTTCATTTCTTCCTGAATTCCGCCAACATCTTCAAGCGAAATAGAAGGAAGGGCTTTTGGCTTCGAGACACTTTGCTTCATAGTATTTGTAGCGCCCATGCCGCCTTTTCCTGACTTAAACAGGTAAATTCCGATTGCTATGAACAAAAGGACTGCACCGCCAAGAATCCATGGGGTATAAGGTCCTGTGGTTGCGAACGAATATTGTATATTATAGGTTTCTACTAAATTATCAACCATCTCGCTGTTGGGAGGAACATGGGAGATGTACTCACCATCAGGAGCTGTGATCAGCAGCTTTCCATTTTTATATTCCTGTACTGCAACAGTCTTTCCATCCTGGGAAGCTATAATTTTTTCCACAGAAGAGAACGGAACAGTCACATCCTTTTTTCCTGCTTGTACGGTCCAAATAACCGCCGCCAAAATCACCGTGACTACCAATGCAATAGAAATAATCGTCGAAGGCTTCTTAAGACGTGATTTCAACTATTTCCCTCCTCATTGAACATATCTACATTATAAGAAATTAAAATTGTTAAATACAGGGTTTTATACTTTTTAAACGTTGTAAATTATGGAAAAATAATTTTATTTTTTACAAAGTGTGCTACAACAGCGTTCAGATGCCAGTAATATGTGAAAAAAATGTGACATCGGTTAAGAAAATAAATTTTTAGAAACTTAATAATTCACAAAACCATAAAAATGGAAACTGAAAGTGAAATAGTTAATAATAGAAACTGTGAAAAAAATTAGGAAGGTGTAAAGATGGCTCAGCAGGATTTTACAAAAGGAAACATACTCAAACAGCTGCTGGTGTTCTCAACTCCCATTATGCTCACTAATTTCCTGCAGGTTTCCTATCAATTTGTAGATAGTCTGTGGGTCGGGAATTTGCTGGGGGCTGATGCATTGGGAGCTGTCGCAGTTTCAGGCACTGTAATCTTTACAGTACTTTCTTTTATCATCGGCATAAACAATGCTGCGTTAACGATTTTATCCCAGCAGAAGGGGGGAGATCACGAAGAGGGGCTGAAAAGATATCTAAATGCTTTTACCGTCATTCAGACAATTTTGTCAGTTGTTCTAGGAACAGCCGGATTCCTGCTTGCTGAAAGGATTTTGGCCTTAATGGGCACACCTGCGGGAATGGCCGAAGGAGCAGCATCCTACCTGCAGATTAACTTTATTGGAATTCTGTTTTTATTTGGCTACAATTTTATAGGAACTATACTCAGAGCGCTTGGAGACAGCAAAAATCCTCTGTACTTTGTCCTGATAGCAGTCGTATTAAATGCAATACTCGATCCTCTTTTTATTTCTGTATTCAAGCTTGGTATTGAGGGGGCCGCATATGCAACAATCGTATCACAGGGCTTTGCATTTATAATCGGAATGATATTCATACTCCGCAAAAAGCTGGCACCATTCACTATTCCTTCTTGGCCGCATAAGGAGGAGGCAGCATTGATATTCAAGCTTGGCATCCCTTCAGGGCTCCAAATGACTGTCATATCGGCTGGTGTTATGGCCATTATGTCTGTCGTCACCTCCTTTGGCAGTGACGTGGTAGCGGGATTTGGTGCCGCACAGCGCATTGACAGCACCATTATGCTTCCTGCGATGGCATTGGGAACTGCAGTCAACAGTATGGCGGGTCAAAATATAGGGGGAAATCAATGGGAACGGGTGCATCAGATTGCGTTGTACGGAGTCATTTACAATCTTGGAATCATGTTTCTCATCGCCCTTGGGACGGTCTTATTTGCAGAACACGGGGTGCGCCTGTTTATCCAAGATAAAGAATCAGTTCACTACGGCACTGAATATTTAAAGATCATTGCCTTTTTTTATCCGCTTCTGGGCATTAATTTTGTATTGAATGGTGTGGTTAGAGCTTCTGGTGCGATGTTTCAAGTGCTGATACTGAATATCATTTCATTCTGGATCCTGCGCTATCCTTTAACATTTCTATTTTCTAAGTTTATGGGTGATAAAGGCATAGCTGCAGGTATGGGTGTCAGCTTTGCAATAAGCAGTTTCATCGCCTATATGTATTACCGCATCGGAAAGTGGGATAAACAGGTTATCATAAGCGAGGGAAAATAAATCCTTTTCACCATCATGAATTTCATATATACTAAAAGCGGATAATTTAATAACGTGCCACAAGGGGAGCATATCGCTGAGAGTGAACAGTCCGCTGTTCTGACCCTTTGAACCTGTTAGTTAATGCTAGCGCAGGAATGTGGAATGATAGGCAGATATAGTTTTCTGCCTGCTTGTTCTCCCTTGGGGTATCGTCATACGATTGAAGGGGGATTTTTTTTATGAAAAAATTAAGCCTGACGGCGATGATAGAGGCTTCATTTTTTGCTGCCTTTGCTATCATTCTTGATTTTCTGCCATCCATCAAGCTGTCGCCATCCATTTCCATATCTGCCGCGATGATTCCGATTTTCATTCTGGCTTTCAGGTGGGGCTTTAAGGTCAGCTTTATTGCAGGCCTCTTATGGGGGATTTTGCAGATTGCCATGGGGGATGCCTGGATTGCCACTCCGATACAGGCATTTATTGAGTATTTTGTGGCATTTGCCTGTATCGGGTTTGCCGGCTTGTTTTACGGCGTCATCCAAAATCAGCTGCGGGCAGGTAACAAGAAGAAGGCATTGTCATGGGTTGTCTTAGCCGTATTCGCCGGAAGCCTTGCCCGGTATTTCTGGCATTTCATAGCAGGTGTGCTTTTCTTCGGAAGCTATGCACCAGAAGGGATGTCACCGGTTCTGTTTTCCTTCCTGGCAAACGGCGCAACCATGCTCGGAGCGGCAATTCTCTGCTCAATCCTGGCCGTATTAATTATTTCATCGGCACCGAGATTAATCATAAAAAAATCGGATGAAAGACTTCAAACTCAAAAGAATGCTTCCTAATAATGTCCGCCTCTCTGAAATATTTCAGAGAGGTTTTTTATATATCGGATTTGATTGATAAAAAGCTGTTTTCAGGAAGAATTATGGGAACGTCTGGTTTGGGCGTTCCCGTTCCAATACCGTTAAAAATGAGCTTTTTATTATAATCTCACCAATGTACTTGAAGTTTATTGCCATTGAGGTCATAAAAGTGGAAAAAGGCATGACCATTATCTTCTTTTATATCCTCGACCTTAACTTGATTATCAATTAAGTGCTGATGAAATTTAGATAATTCTGGACTTGTAAACCCAATGCTAAATTCTTGTTCATTATCAATTGTAAAATGAGCAAAAGTTTCATCTTCGGTAGGAACTAAGATCAGTAAGAAAGGGCCTTCATTTACTTTTAAAATTGCAAGTTTTCCAGTATTGTTTAGTAACTGGAGCCCTAATACATCTCTATACCATTGGGCAGACAGTTCTAATTCTTTTACAGGAATTCTAATATAATGTACTTGTTCAATAAATGATTTACTCATAGAATTCTCTCCTTTATTTAATTCGGTATATCATATATTTCCTTTTTATACAGCTTTTTCCTTCCCTATTTTTGATTTAAATACCTTAAACAGAATAATAATCTTTCTAAACAAAGCCAATATATTAGGAAATTACTTCTTAAAAATGGGTATATTACTTAAAAAAGGGGAGTGAAGACTTTGTCCAATACATTGCAGGGAAATATTATCACAGGTGTTTTTGATGCGGAAGCCAGTGCCTTTGAAATCCAGAAAGTAAAAAGCTTCAGTACCCAGTCAGTGCTCAACAAAAATCAATGTGAAACTCTGTATAACTATCTATCCCTTCATGAAGAAGATGAGGGAGGGCAAATCATTACACTCTACGATCAAATGCCGCTCATGCTGACCCGGCAGGAAATATGCAGTCTGAAGAAAGATTTGGAGAACATTAAAAAGCTATATCAGTAGAAAATCGCTTTGCAGCTTGCAGAGCTTTTTTTATGAAATAAATTTGACAAATTTGTGACAAAAAGTTTGACAAATTTGTGAACATAGTTAGAATATTAAATAAAAGGAGATGGGGAAATGACACTTCAACAGCAGCGCGTCCTGCATTTTTTCAGGAATAGTACAGCAGCAGGTATTATATTAGGTTTCATTGTTTTTATATCAGGTTTTTTTGTAAGCGGCATCACAGGCGAGTATGTATTATCCATCGGCTTAAGCATTATGGTTTCTTCCATGCTGCTTTTCGGATTCGGATTTTTTATCAATGTAATGGAAGAAATGACAAAGGGAAGCAAGGGAATCAGACAATACAAATAAAACCGGCCTCCAATGGGGAGACCGGTTTTTTTATACTTAATGTGAAGCATGTCCAGAGGTTAACACCCAAATAGAACCAACTACAATTACAATTACCATAAATACGGCATAAATCATATTAATTAGGTTCGTCTTACCGTCTTCACCTTCTCTTAAGTGCATGAACATGAACAGCTGCATGCCTGCCTGAACGACAGCCAGTGAGCCGATGATCCACATGATCACTTTAAAAGAAAGGTTCGTTTTTAAAGCAATTCCTGCTGCTGCAAAAGTCAGCACAAGGGAAACAACAAATCCAATGACATGGCTTATCGGGAAGCTTTTTGATTGATGATGTTCCATTTAAGCCACCAGTCCTTTCAGATACACAAATGTGAAGATAAAGATCCAGACTACATCAAGGAAGTGCCAGTAAAGGCCGATAATAAACGTCTTTCTTGCTGTAGTAGGGGTAAGGCCTCTTTTTAGAAGCTGAATGATGACCATAGTTGCCCAGCCGATTCCCAAAGTTACGTGAGCTCCGTGTGTCCCAAGTAGTACAAATAAGCTGGAAAGGAATGCACTTGTCTGCATCGTTGCACCTTCATGGGCATAATGGATGAATTCATTAATCTCCATGAAGAGGAAGCCTGCGCCTAGAGCGAGGGTAATCACCAGCCAGGTGATTAGCCCTTTAAGGTTATGCCGGCGCATTTCAAAAATGGCAATGCCCATTGTAAAGCTGCTTGTCAGAAGGAGGACTGTCTGAATCATGACATCCTTGATGACAAAGATATCTTTATGTGTTGGTCCTCCTGCAAACCGTTCATATAAAACTCCATATACTCCGAACAGAGTGGCAAACAGGACGATTTCAGCGCCAAGGAAAACCCAGAATCCGAGAATATTCATGCGGTCCTGCTCAGTTTGATATTCAAGCGGCAGAGACGTATCCACTTTAGCTGACATGATTGTGCACCTCTCCTTCTGTTTTTCTCCACGCGTTTTCAATTCGGTGAATTTCTTCTTTTGAAACATGGAAACCTTCGTTGTAATCGAATGAACGGATAATCAATCCTGCAAATATGCCGATACCGGCAACAGCCGCAGCGATGTGCCATTCAAACACAAGGAGGAAACCTGCGATGCCAAAGATAACACCCATATAAATCGGTACCCATGAGTTGCTTGGCATATGAATTTCTTCAATTTCACTGTCATGCAATGTTAAGCCTTCATTCTTTTTCTTCATGTGCCAGAATGGATCAAGAGATTTCACTTCAGGCAGTTTCGCAAAGTTATAGAACTGAACAGGTGATGCAGTAGACCATTCCAGTGTTCTTGCATCCCATGGATCGCTTGAGATGTTTCTGTCCGCATAGCGGATGCTCCAGTAAATGTTATAGCAGAATACAGCGAATCCGGCTGCGAGAACCATTGAACCAATGGCCGAAAGCATGAATAGAGGTGCAAAGCCTGATTCGGCAGAGTATGTGTATGCACGTCTTACAGCTCCGTTTAATCCAAGGAAGAACATAGGCATGAATGTTACGTTAAAGCCGATAACGAATAGCCAGAAATGCCATTTTCCGAGTTTTTCATTCAGCATGAAGCCGAACATTTTTGGCCACCAATAGTACAGGCCTGCAAATACCGCAAATACAACACCTGGAATTAATACATAGTGGAAATGGGCAACCAGGAATAAGGTATTGTGATACTGATAATCCGCTGCGCCCATTGCCAGCATGACGCCTGTAACCCCGCCGATGACAAAGCAAGGAACGAATGCAAGTGCCCAAAGCATCGCAGACGTAATTTTTATGCGGCCTTTCCTCATCGTAAACAGCCAGTTGAACATCTTAACTCCAGTCGGTATGGCAATCGCCATCGTCGTGATGGAGAAGAATGAGTTAACTGCAGGTCCTGAACCCATTGTATAGAAATGGTGAACCCATACAACCATACTTAGAAGTGCAATTCCAAGGATGGAAAATACCATCGATTTATATCCAAACAATGATTTTCTTGAAAAAGTTGCAATGACTTCCGAGAATATCCCGAAAGCAGGAAGGGCAACAATATATACCTCAGGGTGGCCCCATAGCCAGAAAAGGTTAGCCCAAAGCATATCCATGCCTCCGCCGGATACGGTAAAGAAGTGCGTTCCATATAGACGGTCAAACGTCATCAATGCCAATGCGACTGTGAAAATTGGGAAAGCCGCCACAATCAAAATGGATGTTACGAAAGTAGTCCACGTAAACATCGGCATTTTCATCAGTGTCATGCCTTTTGTTCTCATTTTCAAAATCGTGACAATAAAGTTTATACCTGTCATTAATGTACCGATACCGGCAATCTGAAGGGCAACTGCATAATAGTTATTACCGATTCCCGGACTGAATTCCTTGCCTGCAAGAGGGAAGTAGGAAGTCCATCCTGCATCAGGTGACCCTCCGATAACGAAGGAAATATTGAACAGCATAGCTCCGCTGAAGAACAGCCAGAAGCTTAGAGCATTCAGCTGAGGGAAGGCAACGTCACGCGCACCGATCTGCAGCGGAATGACAACGTTCATTAAACCAATCAAAAACGGCATCGCCATGAAAAGAATCATAATCACACCGTGTGTTGTGAAAATTTCATTGTAATGCTGGGAATTCAGGAATTCCATTTCAGGACGTGATGTCTGAGCTTTCATCAGCAACCCGTCCATCCCGCCGCGGAAAAACATCAATACGGCGGAGATGATATACATAATACCGATTTTTTTATGGTCAACTGTAGTCAGCCATTCTGTCCACAGGTATTTCCATTTTTTCAGATAGGTAATCCCTGCCACTGCACCGATCATTGTCAGCAAAATGGCAATCTGGGAACCTAGTATAAGGGGATCTCCCGTAATAAAAAACTCATCCCATTTAATGCCCATGATGGTCACCTCCATGGTTTTCTTCACTGTCATCATGGCCCTTATCTTCGCCATGACCTTCAATTACATTCGGTTTCTCATTTTTATAATTATCGTCTTCTTCGAATGTTTTACCCTGATATCCATGACCTCTGTAGAGTTCAGGATTTGTATATGCCTTAGAGTCAGGATCGGCATGATTCACCCATTCCAAATGAGTATTTGAATAGGTCAGCCTTCCTAGATGAGTAGGCTTCAGCAGCCCTACATATTCTTTCTCTGTCAATTTAGGCGCTGTATCCTTAACATCTTCAACCCATTGGTCAAAATCTTTCTGGGTTTGAGCGAGCACTTCAAATTTCATATCCGCATAGCCGCGGCCGTTAAAGTTCGTATTTTGACCTTCATATGATCCAGGGTTGTCTGCAAGAAGATATAATTCTGTTTCCATTTTCGGCATGGTGTACTTTTGTCCGCCAAGTGCAGGCACCCAGAAAGATTGCATGGTGCTTGCAGAAGTCATTTTGAAAAGTACAGGCCTATCCTCAGGAATATTGACATAGTTCACCGTCTCAATTCCTTCTTCTGGATAACTGAAAATCCATTTCCAGTCTGCAGATGTTACATGTATAGTAATTGGCTCTTTTTCTTCGTAGCCTTTTGGTGCTTCTTCAAGAGCATAAAGTGTTTTTACGGTCGGGATTGTTAACGCAATGACAATTAAGATAGGAATCCCGGTCCAGATAATTTCAAGGAGTGTGCTTCCATGTTCCTCAGGCGGTTCATAATCCTTATTTTCTGGTTTCTCACGATATTTCCAGACGATGTAGCCGAATAATCCAAATACGACTACTACAACAAGAAGCATCCAGATCAGGGACCAGTTAATTAATTCGGTAATGCTTCTTGCAACAGGCCCCTGCGGTTCAAACACAACCATATTGCAGCCGCTGAGAATAAGCATCGGCAATATAGCTGTTAAAGAGAGCAGCATTTTCTTCATCTGATGTTTCATCTCCTTTAAACAAAAACTATTGTTAAATAATTCACAAATAATGTGCGTATTTTCACAAAGATGCCAAAAAAATATATAGCTGGGAAAAATGCACACTCTTGAAACACTTATTTAACTTAGTTATCACTGTGTAAATGATATTAACATAAGCAATTGTGAAAAGTTGTGACAAAAGTGAGAAGGAAATTTATGTAAAGTGTTTGGACAGCATTTCATTTTCTGCAAATAGCATTGTTATTGGGTTTTGCGCCTTATATTTAAATCTTGAACAAATTTTGAACTTTTGGTTTTGGTATATTTATTGCCAAGGAACTCTTTATAGGGCTCTTTCTTATTAATTGAAAAATACAGAATAGTACAGTAACATGAAGTAAAAATAATATAGATAGAGACAGGGTGAGGACATGATTGATTTAAGAAGCGATACAGTCACAAAGCCGACTGAAGCTATGAGAAAAGCGGCTTATGAAGCGGAAGTTGGAGATGATGTTTATGGAGAGGATCCTTCAATAAATCAACTGGAGGAGACAGCTGCTGAAGTGCTTGGAAAGGAAGCAGCTCTTTTTGTAACAAGCGGCACACAGGGAAACCAGATCGCCATTTTAACACATTGCCGCCCTGGCAATGAAATTATTCTCGAAGCAGAAAGCCATATTTTTTATTATGAAAGCGGAGCTCCTTCTGCTTTTGCCGGCGTCCAGACAAGAACGATAAACGGGACAAGAGGGGCTATGGATCCCTCTGATGTGGAGTATGCCATTAGGGGAGAGGATCAGCATTTTCCTGAAACAGGCTTGATTTGCCTTGAAAATACGCATAATAGAGCCGGCGGTGCCGTTATACCGATTGATAATATGAAAGACATTCATACTATCGCAAAAGCAAATAACGTTCCTGTACATATAGATGGCGCAAGAATATTCAATGCCGCAGCAGCACTGAACCTGCCGGCTTCAGAATTAGCTAAGCATTGCGACACTGTCCAGGTATGCCTATCCAAAGGGCTTGGTGCTCCCGTCGGATCCATACTGGCAGGAAATAGAGATTTCATAACAGCCGCCAGAAAGTGGCGCAAAAGACTCGGCGGGGGACTCCGCCAGGCAGGCATCCTAGCTGCACCAGGCCTTATTGCATTAATTCAAATGAGAGAACGTCTGGCAGAGGACCATGAAAATGCCCAATATCTTGCACAGCAGCTTGGCCAAATTAATGGCATTGAGATTGTAAACCAGGTGGATACGAATATAATTGTGGCAGATGTGAAAAATCTAAAGATGAATTCATCGGAATTTGTTGAAAGATTGAAAGCTGAAGGAGTCCTTTCAGGAACTTTCGGCCCTAGTTATGTGCGTTTTGTTACGCACTATGATGTGAACAGAAACCAGCTTGAACAGGCCGTTACAGCGATTCAAAAAACAGCTGATCAAATCATTTAACCAGATAAAAAACGCATGTCAATCCGGCATGCGTTTTTATTTTTAGAAATAATATCTCTGCAGTGGAGCTGCAGTATAGTGCTGGGAGTGCAAATGACTCGGATGCCAAATGCTGTGATAGGGATATCCTTGTTGAATAGGCTGACACCAGGGCCCATACTGCACCTGGGAATATCCGTAATAATGGGCACCATTCATGCCGGTAATAATATATTGCCTCAAAGAGAATCCTCCTTCTCATCTTTTATAAATAAACTATGCAAAACCTTTTAAAGTGGCCTTTAAGATGAGTGCTCAATTTTCCACCTATACTTTTCGTCTTACTCGGTATGATAAAAAAGTAAAACTTACACTTTTTAAAGGAGAATAAGACCATGTTATTAAAGAAAAACTTTCTTCTTGGTGTTTTCCTTATTCTAACGCTTGCTGCATGTAATAATACTCAGCAGGGCATGGATACAGGGGAATTAACCGGTGATGACCTTAAAGAAATTAGCCAGCCTAATAATGTGAATGTGGACAGAGAAAGACGGGGAGCAGCTCCGCTTGAATTACAAAAAGTAAATAATGGGTACCTTACCATTGATCCCAACTCTTACAGCACTGCAACACCAAGTCAGGATTTCCCTCATAGCCAATTAGCTGATGATGGCGGCATGCCATTATACCAATTTGGAGAGGACAATCAGCAAAATCAGGGAATGGAAGGCGGACAGGCTGAAGGGCGTCAATTTGCTCAGCCGTTTGGACAAGAGGGCCAGCAGCCGCAAGCACCTGCACAAACCCCTCCGCAGGAAGGGCCTGGCCAGGCGCCTCAAGGACAAGGTGAACAGGCACCAGCTGCTCAAAATGATGACATAAACAACTTTGAATCTAAAGTAATCCAATTAACAAATGCAGAACGGGAGAAAAATGGGCTTAATGCATTACAATCAGATAAACCGCTAAGTGGTGTGGCACAGGCGAAATCAAATGATATGCAGCAGAAAAATTACTTTTCCCATACAAGTCCAACTTATGGTTCGCCATTTGACATGATGAGGGATTTTGGAGTCAATTACAGTACCGCAGGCGAAAATATTGCCATGGGGCAGCAGACTCCTGAACAAGTGGTACAAGCATGGATGGAAAGTGAAGGTCATCGGAAAAATATATTAAACGGCACCTTTACGCATATTGGTGTAGGATATACTGATGACGGATCTTATTGGACACAAATGTTAATAGCGAAATAAAGTAAAACTTTAATCAGTGGGGCTCCCCCACTGATTGATAGTTGAGGACCACAGGAAGTGGGTCACAAAGACGTTGCCACAGGACGTGGTCTTAGTCTTTGTCCTTATTTGCCTGTTAGACTGCGAAAAAAGGAAATCGGCGCATTAGCCGATTTCCTTTTTGTTTATTAAAGGTTCAAGCTGAGTTTTTATATCATCAAGCAGTTCATGGATGGTTATTTCTGTATCTGTTTGCCCTTTATCAAGAGCAGATTCCAATAGCTTTGCAAAATCACTAAAGTTAGATTTCATAATAGACACCTTCAAACAGCAATGTATTTTATGACTCTATACCCTGTTAAGATTTTTTAAAACTCACTATATACTATTAACCGGTAAGCTGAGGCGTGAGAAAAATGAACATTCATTCAACCTGCATTTTTGCATAAATGATTGATCTCTCGGAAAGCCGGGTATTAAATACTGATAATATTTTACGGCTGCCCCCATACCTGTCATTTGAACAGCGAATAGTATAGCAGGAAAGAGATTATAAAGATTACTGTGTTAAAATGGAGGTCTGGTTATGAGATTGGTGCAAATGGATATTGATCAGCTATTGGAATCTACATCTGAGATTGCCGAAGAAGATCTTGGCTATATGATCAGACAGGTGGAAATTGATCATTTATTAGAGCGTACCCAGGATTGGTAATATATAAAAGAAAACTCCCCTCAGCCAGAAGCTGAGGGGAGTTTTTAGGCCGAAAACGTATCTTCTTGTGAATGAGTCCTTAATCGCAAAGTTCTCCTGGAAGATAGGACTACACCGAGAATCACAATCCCCCCGCCAATTATCTGATACAAATACAATTTTTCATGTGTAAAACACAAGGCGAAGATAATAGCGAAAACAGGAAGCAGATTCAGAAAAACCCCCGCTTTGGCTGCTCCGATTATGTGAACTCCAATATTCCAGGAAAGAAAAGCCATAATGGAAGCCAAAAACCCAACATACAGCAAGATCCCTATAGAGGGAAGGGTGAAGACAGGTTTTGCTGCCTGCAGCCACAAATATTCAACCAGGCTTAAGGGTACCAATAGTAAAATGCCAAGAAAAACTGAAATATAAAAAGCAGATAGCAAAGGCAGCACGTCTGCATATTTTTTGCCAATCACAGAATACAAAGCCCACATAAAAACCGCTGCCAAAACGTAAAGATCCCCGGCATTTATTTTCCATGAAAGAAACACTTCAAACGATCCCTTTGAAATGACAAATATAATCCCAAAGACTGACAGGATGATTCCTGCTGCCTGGTGGGCCAAAAGCTTTTCTCTTAATATAAATACGGCTAGAATGGCAATAAAAAGCGGAGTTGTACTATTTACGACTGACGCATTTATAGATGTGGTGTATTGCAGTGCCACATAAATGACTGTATTGTAACCAGCAATACCAGTCACGGCCAAAAGCAAAAGAATCTTCATATGCTTCCTTATAATTTTCCAATCATTTTTTAACTGCTTTGTCATAAAAGGAGTTAAGAGAAGAAAGGCAATGATCCAGCGCATAAGGGAAAAAAGAACAGGCGGAAAATAATCAACACCAATTCTCCCTATAACAAAATTACCTCCCCATATCATATTAGCTAATATCAGCAATAAAAAGCCGTTCGTTTTGTTTCCTTCATCCTGCAATAATGAAAACCTTCTTCCTCTACTGTAATAAATAAAATTTTAACTCTAGCATCAAGAAAATGCATTAATTTCGGAAAAGTTTTTCTTGAAAATTTTGTAACTATTGGAAGATGGAGCGCGTCAACTTACTTAAAAAGGGGTGTCTATTATGAAAAATAAATGGCTTTTTCTTGGCGGTATTACATTAGTCCTTATCATACTGGCGTCTTTTTCATTCTTTAACAAACTAAAAATTGTCAGTACTCTGGCAGGAACTAATGAAGAATTAATTGTTTTAAACAATAAAGTGTGGGAGGTTACGTTTTCAAAAGAACTTAATCCGGCTAGTGTTAACAGTACCTCTGTTTATATTCTGAATGAGGAGGGAGAAAAAGAGCAGGTAAAACTCTCTCTGGGGAACAATAATAAATCCATTGAAATTCAGCCGCCCGATGAAGGGTTTAATCTGTATTCACCGCATTATACATTGGTGATCACAGATGATGTTAAAACAAAGAGAGGACAAAATCTGAATCAATCAGTAAAAACAGCCTTTAAAGTTATAAATACATTGCCGGCAATCGGCTCAAGAGAAAAATTGAACAGTTATTTTTCAAGAATGCTTAAGGAAGAAAGGACTTTCTTTTCCGGAAGGGATATAGCAGTAAGCGAGGAAAGCAGCAGTGCAAAGAGCTCAGAAGATTCTGCAGGAACAGATTTTTCGGGGACAAATGTGCAAGTATCGGGTATTGATGAAGCCGATCTGATAAAAACAGATGGAACGCACATATACAAAATCTCCGAAAATAAAGTCCAGATTATCAAGGCAGTTCCGGCAGATAAAATGGAACTGGAATCTCAATTAACTTTTAATGGAAACTTTTCTCCCTATCAGCTATTTATAGAAGGCAGCCAATTAATCATCTTAGGCCACAGTTATAAAGATGTACCTGAACACATTGGGAAGGCGTCTGCCGAAAAAAAGATTGCACCTGCATTTCAATCCGCCAAAACAATTGTTTATAATATCGAAAATAAACAAAAACCAAAAAAAATTAGAGAGGCAGACATTGAGGGCAGCCTGCTTTCTTCAAGGCTAATGGACGGAAAAGTATATTTAATAACAAGTTATCATCCCGAATATTGGATACTGGAAAAAAATGAAAATGCCGATCTGCGTCCCCGTTATTATGATACTGCCGAGAGTAAAGAGCAGCAAATTGTTGATTACAATGAAATAAAGTATTTTCCCGGTTCTCAAAATGCAAATTATATTAATATAGCTGTATTGGATTTAAATGCCGGCGGGAAGCCATTAGCTGTCACAAGCTACTTAGGCAGCGGAAATGAATTTTACATGTCCAAAAACAATTTATACCTGGCAGCCACCCAATACAATGATGAAATCATCGCAGACAGACAAATGCCGCATCCGGATACGAGCATCTTTAAGTTCAATATAAAAGACGGAAAAGTAGAATTCCAGACATCTGCAGAAATAAAAGGCACCGTTTTAAATCAGTTTTCAATGGATGAGTATAATGGAAACTTCAGAGTTGTGGCAACCAAGGGGGAAGCGTGGGATGAACGAACTCCTTCCTCCAATAGCCTTTACATTTTGGATAAGAATTTAAAACAGATTGGCCAGCTTGAAGACCTGGCAAAAGGGGAGAGGATTTACTCTGCAAGGTTTATGAATGACCGGATTTATATGGTTACTTTTAAGGAAACTGATCCTCTCTTTGTTATTGATGGCTCAAATCCGAAAAAACCTTATGTTCTCGGTGAATTAAAAATACCCGGCTTCAGCAATTACCTGCACCCATTGGATGAAAATCATCTCATTGGCTTTGGTCATGATACAAAGATTAGCGGAGGCAAAGGAGCTGGCAGCCAGCCTGTTATTACTATGGACGGTGTTAAAATATCTTTATTCGATGTAAGTGATACAAGTAATCCTGTTGAAAAGGATACAGAAATAATCGGAGGACGCGGCACCTACTCGCCTTTAAACTACGACCATAAAGCGCTTCTCGTTGATAAAAAGAAAAATCTATATGGTTTCCCCATTTCGATCTATCAGAATAAAGAAGGAAGCCAGTTTGAATCCACTTTCGACTTCCAGGGTGCGTTAGTATACAAAATTACTGTCCAAAACGGAATAGAGCTCCAAAGTGAAATTACCCATCAGACAGAAGAAGCAATCTATGAAGAATGGGAAGATGCAATTGAGAGGCTTATCTATATAGGTGATTACATTTATAGCATTTCACCTCAAAAAGTTGATGCCTATCATATAGATGGGTTCCAAAAAGCAGGAGAATTGAAGATAAATTAATATAAGAGAACTGGGCTTCTGGCTGATCCTATTTCTTAGGCTGTTTAAAGTTTGCTGCTATTAGCATATTATTTACTGAGTTGATTGGAGCGGAAGGTGCGAGACTCCTGCGGGAATAGCGGGACAGGTGAGACCCCGCAGACGCGGAGCGTCGAGGAGGCTCACCGCCCGCCCCGCGGAAAGCGAGCAGCCTGGAGCGGAAATCAACGGACAATATTTATGGCGTAAAACAACAATTTATATGAAGAGAACCTTACTTAAAAATCCTGAAGAATAAACATTGGAAGTGAATTTCCATATTTTTTGGATTAATCTGCTGTAAAAGGGCTAAGATAAAATATATAGTATATAAAAATAATTTTAAATGGCTGGTGAGAATATGAACGGCAGCAGTATTCCTAAATTAATATCGTCCGAAATGGCCATGCTCTGGAACACCTATATAGCAGATACAGCAGCAGTCTGCTGCATAAAGCACTATATAAAAACAAATGAAGATCCGGATGTCCTGCCGGTATTGAACTACGCACTTACTATCGCGGAGGATCACATAGACGGAATTGCCTCACTCTTTAATACAGAAGAATTTCCCATACCTGATGGATTTAATGAGCAAGATCTGCACATTCACGCTCCCAAATTATTTTCAGACGTGACCTATCTAAGATTTATGCATCATTTAGGCAGAACCGGATTGAATGCCTATTCACTTGCTAAATCAGTTTCTGCAAGAAAAGACGTTCGCAGCATGTTTAAAAAATACTATGAACAAACCGAAAAACTTTTTGATATGGCAGCTGAGGCTTTGCAGGAAAAGGGGATTTTCATTCGATCACCCTATATTGAATATCCTAAAAAGGTAAAGTATGTATCAGACCATCGTTTCCTTGGCGGGATTGCAGGAAAAAAACGGCAGCTTCTGGCTATCGAAATTGCCCATCTGGGAACGAATATCGAGTTATCCAATATTGCCAAAACTATGCTTTTAGCATTCAGCCAGGTAGCTAAAGAAGAAGTGATAAGCAATTATTTCAATAAAGGCTATGACATGAGCCTGGAGCATGTTGAATATTTTCTCAATGTCTTAAAAAATGACGATGTAGCCTATCCAAGCACATGGGATGGGTCCATTACAGACTCAACGATCTCACCTTTTTCGGATAAATTAATGATGTTTCTGATCGCCAGTATAACTGCGGTCTGCGTAATGGACTTTGGAATCGCGATCGGTGCAAGCATTAGAAAAGATTTGGCTATCCAGTATGCTAAAATGATGATCAAAGTCGGCAGTTTTGCAGACGACGGAGCAAAAATGATGATTGACAACGGCTGGCTGGAAACGCCGCCTCAATCACTTGATAGAGATGAACTCAGAAAAAAATAGCGGTGAAGCATTCTTTTATAGGGGATGCTTCATTTTTTATGAGTGCCACTTAATAATTGGGGTAATAGAATACTAGCTTACAAAATAAGAAGGAGATGAGACCGAATGCATAAATGGATTCTTTCTTTTACCGCATGCGTAATGCTATCAGCCTGCAGCGCGGGTGAAGAGAAAAAAGAGGAAGCCGCAAAGAATGAAAACAGTAGCCAGGAATACAATGAAGCCACAAACACAGAAGGGAAAAGAAGCCGCTCTCTATTGCCGAGCTGGATGACCGGATTGATGAGGGTATGAATATTGATACGTACTCTGCCGAAGTGCAGTCATGGGCTGAAAAGGGTCAGCTGGAAATGGAAGAAACAGTGGTCGTTGAAGATGAAAAAACCTCATCAGCTGATATTCTTCAGCTTGCTGATGGATTTTTAGGAGTGGCATATGACGAGAAAGAAGTTACAGAAGTAAAAATGTTCCAGTCTGCAGAGCATGCAAAAGAATATTTTGAATCACTTTAATGAACACTGGACCTTCTCCAAAGGAAGGTCCAGTTTCATTCTGGGCTGTTTACCATAATCGCTGCAACCTGCATTAATCGATCATAGAAAAGGACAGATGCAGGATTTTGTTCAAGCCCTGTCTCCTGAAAGGCCTCCTTCATACAGGCAAGCCATCTTTGCGCTCTTAATGGTGTAATTTCAAATGGAAGATGTCTTTGTTTCATTGCCGGCGGGCCAAACTCCTGGCTGTAGAGAGGCGGTCCTCCAAGAAATTGTGTAAGAAACATTCTTTGTTTTCGCTTAATATCCTCTATGTCTCCTTCAAAAAGGGGACTTAAAACTGGATCTGCATACACACGCGGATAGAACGCCTCGACAAGTTTTTCAATTGGTTCAGTTCCGCCTATTTCTTCAAAAAGTGTTCTAAAATCGTGCATGATTCTTCACCTGCTTGTAATTCATTATTTTATCGCAGTCTAACG
>NZ_NJQY01000037.1:0-108491 GCF_010628845.1 Bacillus sp. 22-7
TCCTGTGGCAACGTCTTTATGACCCACTTCCTCCCAAAAGCTGTCGCATTTAGTCGTGCGATGCTCATGCTGACGAAGCCTTCCTTGTCCTGTGGGCCTCAACTAACAATCAGTGGGGGATAAAGCTCCCCCACTGATTGAAGTTTCACTTTATTCGGGCAAATCCCCTGGAGAGGGGATTGCCCGAAATTTATAATAAGGGAATGATAACGGTGGAAGACCGCAATCAATATCTTAAACTCTTAAAACCGGTAAAAAGACAGCTCCTCATTCAGCTGATCATTAAGGAATTTCAGGTGTTCCTTTTAGCAGCCGCTGTCTTGGCCTGTTGTCTTATGGTTTTAGCAAGAATTTTCGTTATCCCATACTTGCAAAACTATTTTCTGCTGATTATTTTACTCTCAGCTTTTGGCGCTGCTATTCGGATTTGGAAGAAGCGGCCTGACATAATCCAGGCGGCTTCATTATATAACGGGTTTGTAGCGGAAGACAGGGTTATTACAGCCCATTCTTTCCTTTTGGATGATGCTGTTCTGGCAAGATTGCAGCTTGCAGATGCAGTAAAGCATATGAAAAAGGTACACCATCAGGTTTTAGGCAGGAAGAAGGTTTTCATCCACCCTAAACCTGTTTTAATGTGTTTGGCTTTTCTAGGCCTGGCAGTACTTTTATACATGATTCCGGGAGAGAAAATGGAATTGGCTCAAAAATGGGAGAAGGAAAACAAGTTAGTTGAAGAAGCAAAAGAGGAACTTGAGAAAAAAGCTGAAAAAGAAAAGAATCCTGAAGTAAAAAAAGCATTAGAGAAAGCGAAAGAGAAGATTGCAGAAAAAAAGTCTGCTAAGGAAGCTTTGAAGGAGCTTGCGAACCAAACAAAAAGCCTGGAATTAAAGGCAATCAAAGAAAAAGAAAAATCTCTGAGCCTGGAAAACATGAAAAACACCCTTGATAATAGCGGTTTAAAGCAATTAAGCCGAATGCTGGAGGAGAAAGATCTGGCTTCTTTCCGGGAAGAATTAGCAAAACTTGAGAAGCAGAAAAAAGAACTTAATGAAGAACAAAGCAATGCATTGAAACAGCTTACCGGCAGTGAGGGGCAGCTATCTGAAGAGGAGCTGACAAAACTTATTGAACAGATGGAGAACCTATTGCAATCAGAAGAGCTCTTAAAACAGCTGGCTGCAGCTCAAAAAGCTCTTCAGAGTTCTGGGCTATCATTACAGCAGCAAATGGCTGCGAATGGAATGCCGCCGGGGCAGCTTGCATTTGCGCCTCCCGGGAAGCAGGGGAGCGAGGCGAATAATCCTAATACATCGCCGCCTGCGCAGCAGAATAATTCAAATTCGCAAAATAATCAAAATCAGCCTGGCAATAGCCCAAACAACGGAAATGGCAGCGGCTCCGGAAGTGGTTCAGGCAGCGGCTCCGGAAGTGGTTCAGGATCTGGTTCAGGATCTGGTGCAGGCTCAGGCGCAGGGAGTGGTTCGGGCAGCGGTCTTGGTGGAGGTGCCGGACTTGGACAGGGATCCAGGGATCTGCTCACCATTCCATCTGGCATGGAAGGGAAGACGAATATTGAAAATGACAATGGCAGACTTGGTCAAGGGACTCCAGGCCAGCAATTTGACGGGGAAGGTCCTGTATTAAAGGGAACGATCAGACCTTACAGTGAGGTATTTGGAAATTATGAGGCGTCATACAGGCAGAGCACCGACCGGTATAAGCTGCCGGCTGATTTAGAGGAAATCGTTAAAAATTATTTTACAAGTATAGATCCTGACAAGGAGTGACTTCAATGTCCGTAACACAGGAAAAAGAACAGCAATTCGCACAAGCAGCAGATATTATTGCAAGAGTGAGAGATGAAATTCAATCATTTATAGTAGGCCAGGAGGAAGTAGTCGAACAAGTATTATGGAGCATTTTCTCAGGAGGCCATGTTTTGCTTGAAGGTTTGCCTGGGCTTGGTAAAACGATGCTGATTAAGACTATTGCAGAAGTGCTGGACCTGAAATTTTCCCGTATTCAATTTACCCCTGATATTATGCCATCCGATATAACCGGAACGATGCTGCTTCAGCCTGATGAAACAGGCAGGCAAACGTTCAGTTTTCATAAAGGGCCCATATTCGCCAACATCATCCTGGCAGATGAAATTAATAGGGCAACACCTAAGACACAAAGTGCCCTGCTTGAAGCTATGGGAGAAAAAACGGTTACCATTATGGGTGAAACCAAAAGAATGGAAAAGCCATTTTTTGTTCTTGCAACTCAAAACCCGATTGACATGGAAGGAACATATCCTCTGCCGGAGGCGCAAACCGACCGGTTTATTTGTAAGGTAAACGTAGCTTATCCGACGCAGGAAGAATTAAAAGAAATTGCCCGGAGAACTACAGGTGTGCAAAATACTCATTTAAATAAAGCGGCCGGGCTGAATGATGTAGTTGCTCTTCAGGAACTCACAAGAGAAATCCTCGTATCAGAGGATATCCTCGATTATGCTGTATGGCTGATCACTGCCACACACCCGGATTCAGAGGATGCACCGGAAACAGTAAAAGAATACGTCCAATATGGCAGCGGTCCCCGCGGATTCCAGAGTCTGATAAATATGGCAAGAGCAAGAGCATTGTGCTCAGGAAGGTTCCATGTTTCAATAGGTGACCTTAAAAATGTTGCCTATCCCGTTCTGCGCCACCGCCTCATTTTAAACTTTGAAGGAGAAGCAGCGGGGATTACGGCAGATTCGATTATTGAAGGTCTAATAAAAGAAAATTCCCAGGGAGCTAAGAGCTGATGAACAGCCATCAAATCCTTCTTGGAAAGCTGCAGAAGCGTAAAGTTGCGGTAAAGACCAGGAAAAGAGGGTTTCATTCAGGTTCAAGGCAATCCCATAAATTCGGATCTTCCATGGAATTTTCTGACTTCAGAGCATATCAGCCCGGAGACGATATCCGGCAAATAGATTGGAATGTCTATGGCAGAACACAAAAACATTATATTAAACGTTTCCTTGATGAGCAGGAACTGTCTATTGCTGTTTATCTGGATGCCACTTCATCAATGACCAAACTGGAAGCAAAATGGGAGTATGCCAAAGCGCTGGCTGCGGCTTTGAGCTTTATGATTCTTTCTGGTGAAGACCGGCTCCTATTTTCACCTGTTTCTTCTGCTGGCTTACAGCCTATCAAAAGAAAAGGCTCTGTTTACAGCAGGCGAACATTCATGGAAATCCAGAAAATTGAACCTTCAGCTCTGTCCAATAACTTTCTGGGCAGCTTAAAAGACACTCTTTCAAGGCACCAGCAGCTTGCTGTAATAATAGCGGATGGTTTTGAACCGCTTCAGGAATGGGAAAGCCTGTTTAGGAAGCTAAGAGGGCTGAAACAGGAGTTCTGGCTATTTCAGGTGCAGGCTGATGAAGAAATGACACCTTCATATTCTGGAGATGTAAAGTTAATTGATAGTGAAACAGGGACCGCTGTAAATGTGAGCATAAGTCCTGCCGTATTGGCCGAATATGAAAAGCGCCTAAAAAAACATAATGAACAGCTTGAGATTTTATGCAAGCGATATGGCGGCCAATATATCTTTGCCCCTGAAACAAGAGATCTTCAGACTGTTCTTTTCAGGGATCTGTATGCGAAGGGGCTGGTCAGGTGAGAACAACATGCAATTTTTAAATCCTGCTTATTTTATTTTATCCATTTTTATCGGAGCGTTTGTCTTATTTTATTTCTTTCGGAAGCAGTATGCGGAAAAGACCAATTCATCCAATTTGCTCTGGGAACAGGTACTGAATGAATGGCAGGCTTCCCCCTGGCTGAAAAAGCTTCAGCAGAATCTGTTATTTTGGCTGCAATTATTGGCACTTCTATTATTGATGCTGGCCCTTGTGCGTCCATTTTGGCTTGAAGATTCTTTAAAAGGAGAACACATAATCATCATCATTGATCCATCCGCTTCTATGTCAGCTGAAAATAGAGGGAAAAGCCGTTTTGAGATCGCAAAAGAGGAAATGCTTGATCTGGCAGGCAAGCTTAATGGCCAGCAGGTAAGCTTAATTAAAGCAGGTGAGAAAAATGAGATTCTCTTAAGCCGGGAAGATGATCTAAATGCTATTCGAAGAACCATTGAAGGGCTGGAGCTTACTTATGAACATGAGAATATGAAAAAAGCTATCTTATTGGCAGGCTCCTTATCATCAGGAAAAGACACCGCTCTTCATATTTTTTCAGATTCAGCTGGAAAGAAAGATTTAATGAAGGAATTGGCTGGTCTATATACTGTTGTACATAATATTGGGGAGAATGCAGGGAATGTGTCGCTGCAGTCGTTTGGAACAGCGGCCACCGGTGATGGTATTTCAGCGGCTGCAGTGATAGAAAACCAGTATTCTGGAAATATAGAGACAGCTTTTACAGTGAAATCTGAGGGAGAAGTCCTGTTTGAACAGAATCTATCATTAAAAGCAAATGAGGAGAAAACCGTTCAAATAAAAAATCTGCCGGAAAAACCTTACTATGAGGCAGTTATTTCCATTAGCGATGGCTATAGTGCAGATAATCATGCAGCCTCTATTTACACTGACCCAAAACCTAAGGTTTACACTTTGGGAGATGTAAATCCATTTGCGGTGAAGGGCTTTCAAACTATTGGTGCCGAATTGCTGCAGACAGATCCGTCTGCTCTAAAAGGTTTGGATATGAAAGGTGTCGTTGTGGCGGAAGGAAGCACTTTATCGGGACTCCCTGAGCTGCCGATAATCTTTTTTAATACAAGCAAAGATAAAGCAAAACTTGAAGAAGCAATCTCGGGGGATGAGGATCCTCTTTTTGAATATGCAAACTTTGAGAAGGTGTATATCAGTTCTGCATCCTCCATTCTGAAAGGAGAATGGGAGACTGTACTGAAAAGCGGGGATATTCCTTTAGTCCAAAGGGGAATGCATAATGGACAGCCAATTATTATCGTCAATTTTAATCTATCCGACACAGATTGGCCTCTTCTGCCAGGTTTTCCAATCTTTCTGTATAACTCTTACCAGTGGCTATCTCAGCAATCAGATTTCCTCGGATATTTCAGCTCCGGAGAAGAAAGATGGATAAATATCGGCAATGGAACTGGAAGCTGGGAAATTTTCAATAATAAAGACGAAAATCTATACTCTCTTGATCTAAACAAGGAAACCTTTAAAGCTCCTATAATCCCTGGAACTTACCAGGCTGTATCAGGAAATCAAATTTATTTTTTTACAGTACTTCTGGATGAAAGGGAGAAAAGTGCCGGAATAGAAGAATCCTTTACACTGAATGCTAAATCATCTGAAAAAAGCAGCATGACCCAAAGACCTAATGAAAGTCTCTGGTTCTGGCTGGCGTTCATCGCTTTAATCCTGATTGTTATCGAATGGGAGGTATATCGCCGTGGGCATAGAGGTTAAATATCCCTTCCTGTTTCTCCTCCTGATTCCTGCTGTCATAATCGTTTTTTTATTTATTCGAAATCACAGCGGAAAAGGAAATGAAAAGTTTTGGATTGCCGGTTTGAGGCTGATCATTTTCTCTTTATTAATTATTGCACTAACCGTTCCTCAGGTGGTTCTTCCGGTAAAGGGACAGACCGTCGTATTTCTGGCCGACCGTTCTGCAAGCATTGGCACGAATGACGAAGCACTTGCCTGGATAGAAAACAGCACCAGCCACAGGAAAAATGACGATCAATTTGCAGTGGCTGCTTTTGGGAAAAATGCAGTACTTGAACAGAATCTGGGCAGAAACCGTGAAGCTATAAACGAATTTAACGGAGTGGCAGAAGATTCCCAATCCAATCTCGAAGCAGGCCTGCAATTTGCCGCTTCACTCATTCCGAGGGAGTCTTCCGGCAGAATTGTCCTGATGACGGACGGGAATGAAACGGAAGGCGAAAGCCTGGAAGCTGCAGCAGTTTTAAAAAATCGGAATATCGAGATTGACCATGTGCCATTAAAAACAACAGCAGGGGACGATGTCTCAATCTCAGAATTAAACGTTCCTCCTTCACTATATTTAGGAGAAGAGGCTCCGATTACAATAGAAGTTACCAGCAACGTTGCCAAAGAAGCTGATATCAGACTATCGGTAAATCATAAAGAAGTATTAAAGGAAACTGTTCAAGTGAACGAAGGGAAAAATGTTTATACGTTTACCCACAAAGCGGATACCGCAGGATTAACGGTATATAAAGCAGAGATAGCTGCAGACCGGGATGCCTACTCTGAAAACAATGCACTTCACTCAGTTGTGAATGTGAAGAGTATCCCTAAGGTCCTGATCGTACAAGGAGAGGAAGCTGGCGGTCTTGCAAATCTTTTAAAAGGTTCAGGCCTGGAGACTGACATTGTTATTCCAGAAAAGCTACCGACCGTTCTCTCAGGTTATTTGCAATATCAATCGATTATTTTTAATAATGTCCCTGCAACTGTCATCTCAGAGCAGCAAATGATGCTGATGGAGAAGGCAGTGAAAGAATTCGGCACTGGTTTTATTATGTTTGGCGGTGAAGAAAGCTTCGGGCTGGGGGGCTATTTTAAAACTCCGATTGAGAAATTGCTGCCGGTGGATATGGATATCAAAGGCAAGAAAGAAATGCCTTCCTTAGGTCTTGTGTTAGTTATGGACCGTTCTGGAAGCATGGCAGGAAATAAAATTGAATTGGCGAAAGAGGCGGCTGCCCGTTCAGTTGAACTGCTGCGTGAAGAAGATACACTAGGATTCATTGCATTTGATGACCGTCCATGGGAAATCCTTGAAACCAAGCCTCTCAAGGATAAGCAAAAGGCAATTGGAAAAATCAAATCCATTACACCGGGCGGGGGGACAGAAATCTTTACCTCTCTGGAACGGGCATACAGTGAGCTTGAAGATTTACAGCTGCAGAGAAAGCATATCATTTTGCTGACAGATGGCCAATCTGCCACAAATGGAGACTATGAGCTTTTAATTGAAAGCGGGAAAGAGAAGAATATCACTCTCTCAACTGTTGCTCTTGGCCAGGATGCTGATAGAGGGCTGCTGGAAGAACTTGCGGGAATGGGGTCTGGGCGGTTTTACGATGTTACAGACTCTTCCGTTATACCAAGCATATTATCACGTGAAACCGTAATGGCTACGCGAACTTATATCGAGGACAAACCTTTTTACCCAAGTATCCAGCCCTACCCTGACTGGTCCTCTCTTTTTGAGAAAGGTGTGCCGGAAATGAATGCCTATATAGCTTCCACTGCTAAGCCGCGGGCACAGGTGCCGCTGTTAAGTGAAAAAAAAGACCCGGTACTTGCTGAATGGCAATATGGAATGGGGTGGACAGCGGCATTTACATCCGACATCTCAGGCAAGTGGTCGGGAGAATGGGCAAGCTGGGAAAGGTGGCCGTCCTTTATTAATCAGCTTGTTACTAAAACCCTGCCGAAGTATGAAAGTGAACCATATAGAGTTGATGTTGAGAACAAGGATGGTAATACAGTGCTCAGCCTGGAGTCTGCGGCAAGTATTTCTTTGCCTATTGAGACATCTATCGTGTCAGAAACGGGTGAACAGATAGAAGTTAATATGAGGCTTATAGCGCCAGGTAAGTATGAGGCGCTGATGCCTGAAAGTGCGGGAATGTATTTTTTAAATATTAAACAGACAGATCATAATGGGAATGTTCAGGTTCATCAGACCGGTTTTACTATTCCCTACTCTGAGGAGTATTTGCAAAAGGGAACAAATAAAGAGCATTTGAAGTCACTCTCAAAAATGACTGGAGGCAAGGAGCTCGCGAGAGGAGAAGAAGCATTCCGGCCGCTGAAAAAACCGGCAAGCACCAAACAGCCAATCAGCGAATGGCTTCTTCTCGCTGCATTCCTGCTCTTTTTTTCAGAAATCGCAGTAAGGCGTTTTGGTCTAACGGGTCTTGCAGCGGGAATTTTGAAGAAAAACAGAAAAGTAAAAGAAAAGTCAGATGCGCCACTGAAGGTATCAAAACTTAAAGCTTCCAGAAAAAAAACGTCTCCTTCCGACCGGGCGCCTGTTAAACTTCAAGGGGAAACTCCTGTCAAGGAAACACCGGAGAAAACAAAAGCAAAGAAGCCGAACCGTCCAAACCCAGCAGAACTCTCGCCGAAAGAGAGAGAGGAGCGGATGAAAAGGCTGCTGGATGCAAAAAACAGGAAAAAATAAGTAAATCAGAGTTGAATGATGCCTTTAGCGCTCACCCGGAATTAGGTACTGCCAACACTGTAAAGATATTTTCTTGACATGATGTGAAAATCTATGTAAACTTTACTTTGTAAAGGCTTTTCACTTAACAAGGGGGAATAGGGATGCTCGAAAAGACAACGAGGATGAACTACCTTTATGATTTCTATCAATCGTTGTTAACTCCTAAGCAGAGAAGCTACATGTCCCTTTACTACCTGGATGATTTTTCGCTTGGAGAGATTGCCGAGGAATATGATGTTAGCCGGCAAGCGGTTTATGACAACATTAAGAGAACAGAAGCAATGCTTGAAGAGTATGAAGAAAAGCTACTATTATTTCATAAATTTCAAGAGCGCAGCAAGCTGATTGCAGAAATAAAAGAGATGCTTCAGGAAGGCTCCCCTTCCCGGAAGGCATTGGAAGAAGCAGTGGCAGAGCTTGAGAAATTAGATTAGGAGGCGGCATATATGGCATTTGAAGGATTGGCCGACCGACTGCAAAATACAATTCAGAAGATCCGCGGAAAAGGCAAAATTAATGAAGCGGATGTAAAAGAAATGATGCGTGAAGTCCGTCTCGCCCTTTTGGAAGCGGACGTTAACTTCAAAGTTGTCAAGGAGTTCGTCAAAAAAGTCAGCGAACGCGCTGTCGGGCAGGAAGTATTAAAGAGCCTGACGCCGGGACAGCAGGTAATAAAGGTTGTTAAAGAAGAATTAACGGAACTGATGGGCGGAGAGCAAAGCAAAATTGCTGTTTCCAATCGCCCGCCGACAGTCATTATGATGGTCGGTCTTCAGGGTGCCGGTAAAACGACTACAACCGGAAAGCTTGCGAACCTGCTCCGCAAAAAGTATAACCGCAATCCGATGCTGGTTGCTGCAGACATTTACCGCCCTGCGGCGATTAAACAGCTCGAAACGCTTGGCAAACAGCTGAATATGCCTGTCTTCTCCCTTGGCGATCAGGTCAGTCCTGTTGAAATTGCAAAACAGGCGATCGCAAAGGCAAAAGAGGATCATAATGATTATGTTCTAATCGATACAGCAGGAAGACTGCATGTGGATGAAGCTTTAATGGATGAACTGAAGCAAATCAAAGAGCTTTCCAATCCAGATGAAATTTTCCTTGTTGTAGATGCCATGACTGGTCAAGATGCGGTTAATGTAGCACAAAGCTTCAATGATCTGCTGGGTCTTACAGGAGTAGTCCTGACAAAGCTGGATGGCGATACCCGAGGCGGTGCGGCTCTATCCATTAGATCCGTAACAAACACGCCGATTAAATTCGTCGGTCTGGGTGAAAAGCTGGATGCCCTTGAAGCGTTCCATCCAGAACGGATGGCATCCCGTATTTTAGGTATGGGGGATGTCTTATCCCTAATTGAAAAAGCACAGGCCAATGTGGATGAAGAAAAGGCAAAAGAGCTTGAGCAGAAGATGCGCACTGCTTCTTTCACATTTGATGACTTTTTGGATCAGCTTGGTCAGGTACGCCAAATGGGACCACTTGATGAGCTTCTGAAAATGATGCCTGGCGCCAACAAAATCAAAGGCTTGAATAATATGCAAATCGATGAGAAGCAAATCACTCACGTGGAAGCCATTATTAAGTCGATGACTAAGGAAGAGAAAACTCATCCGGAAATCATCAATTCAAGCCGCCGCAAACGGATTGCCAAGGGAAGCGGAAGAACCGTCCCTGAAGTTAACCGTCTGCTGAAGCAATTTGAAGACATGAAAAAGATGATGAAGCAAATGGCAGGCATGCAGCAAAAAGGCAAGAAAAAAGGCGGATTCAAGCTTCCTTTTAACCCTTTTTAGTAATGTCCAGCTCCAGCGCCTACCCCCTCGAGGTCACAAGCCAATCCTTCCAAAAAGGCAAAGAACGCCTTTCCGGAAGTCTCGTCTTGTGCTTGTCGGGGGTGGGCAAGGCGCTTCCGCTTTTCTAGTCATTTAAGCTTTTCATAACATGTAAAGAAAAAAACCTTTACAAACTAATTAACTATCTGATATTATACTATCTTGTGTGAAACTATTCGGAGGTGCTTATTTAAAATGGCAGTAAAAATTCGTTTAAAGCGTATGGGTGCTCATAAAAACCCTTTCTATCGTATCGTTGTAGCTGATTCACGTTCTCCTCGTGACGGACGTTTCATTGAAACAGTAGGAACTTACAATCCGGTTGCTCAACCAGCGATCGTTGAAATCAATGAAGAGTTGGCTCTTAAATGGCTTCAGACAGGTGCTAAGCCATCTGATACAGTACGTAACCTTTTCTCTAAGCAAGGCATTATGGAAAAATTCCATAACGCTAAAAACGGTAAGTAATTCATTATAAGATGAAAGAGCTTATCGAAACGATTGTTAAGCCCCTTGTTGATTTTCCGGAAGATGTTCTAGTGAATGTCCAAGAAGAGGATCAGCGCGTAACCTATCAGCTTTCTGTCAACAAGAATGACATGGGGAAAGTAATTGGGAAGCAAGGGCGCGTTGCGAAAGCAATACGGACCGTTGTTTATGCAGCAGGTTCATCAGAACAAAAGAAGATCTTTTTAGAGATCATCGAATAATTATCCTGCCATGAGCAGGATGCAGCCAAAAAAGGAGGGGTTTCCCCTCCTTTTTTTACAATCTAAAAAAGCCTGTTGTTTGGCTTTATTCTCCTCTGATTTAAACTATATTCATCCGCTGAGTTGATTGGAGCGGAGGGCACTTGATCCTCGAAAATGCTGGCACATTTCCATCGTGCGGTGTAAGTTCGAGGAAGCTTATTCAATGTCCTGCGGGAAGTGAGGGAAGTGAGAGACCCCGCAGGCGAAGCCGAGGAGGCTCTCATCTCTCCCCGCGGAAAGCAAGTGACCGGAGCGGAAATCAACGGGCAGAATATATAAATAACAAAGTGTTTCAGGTAAAGAGTAAAAATATTAACATCGCCAACTAAGAACATGACAGCAGTGTCAGTAACGCCGTTTATTCATTCGGATTATGATTTGGGAGGCGCTGTACATGAACATTATCCAAACGGTTACAGTTAAGCAGGTGCTGACAGAGAACAGCAAGCAGGAACTGCTGGAAGGCTATGCGGCCAAAAAAAAGCAGCTGCAGAAAGAAAGTGATCAGCTGAGGTTTGAACTGAAAAAGCAGGAAAAAACCAAAAAGCTGCATCCGGCCAGTCTGAAACAGCACTTTGAAAAGGAAATTCAACTGAGGCAGGAAAAAGTCCAGCTGCTGGATTTTCAAATAGAACAATTACATATGCTACCATTAGGAAGTGAATTAAAAGAAAAAGAAGTCCAGGCGATTATCGAGGTCCAAAAGGGTACCCCCTGGGAAGACATAGAAAAAGGGAAAACAATCATCATAAGAGATGGAATTGTTGATGAAATACGCTAGAGGTGATAGTGGATGCAGAAATGGTTTAACGTTGGAAAAATTGTGAACACCCATGGCATTAAAGGGGAAGCGAGAGTCATTTCAAAAACAGACTTTGCTGAAGACAGGTATAAGCCGGGAAATAAACTTTATTTGTTCATGCCTGACACAAAAGGTGATCCCATTGAGCTGACAGTGAAATCACACCGCACTCATAAATCATTTGATCTTCTTACCTTTGAAGGATACGAGAACATCAATCAGATTGAAAAAATGAAGGGCGGCATTCTGAAAATTTCAGAAGATCAGCTTGGCGATCTCGAAGAGGATGAATTTTACTACCATGAAATCATAGGCTGTACGGTTGAAACACTTGATGGAGAAGAAGTAGGCAAAATCAAAGAAATTCTATCTCCCGGAGCGAATGATGTGTGGGTAATTAAAGCAAAAGGCGGTAAGGAAATTCTAATCCCGTATATTGAAGATGTTGTTAAAGAAGTTAATGTGAAAGATAAACTTGTGAAAATTAATGCGATTGAAGGATTGCTTTCATGATGAATATTGATGTGCTCACGCTGTTTCCTGAAATGTTTGAAGGGGTCTTTGGGCATTCCATATTAAAAAAAGCCGCAGAAAATGAAGCGGTAACGTACAATGTGGTCAACTTTAGGGAGTATGCCGACAATAAGCACAAAACCGTTGATGACTACCCATATGGCGGAGGAGCGGGGATGGTTTTAAAACCGCAGCCGATATTTGATGCGGTTGAGGATCTTCGCTGTAAAAGCGGGGCGTCTCCGAGGGTGATTCTTCTGTGTCCCCAAGGGGAACGCTACACGCAAAGAAAAGCCGAAGAACTGGCAGAAGCAGATCACCTGATTTTTGTATGCGGCCATTACGAGGGGTATGATGAAAGAATACGTGAACATGTTGTGACAGATGAAATTTCAATTGGTGATTTTGTGCTGACTGGCGGAGAGCTTGGAGCGATGGTCGTAATCGACAGTGTCGTCCGATTGCTGCCCGGTGTATTAGGCAACCAGGAATCTCATATGAAAGATTCTTTTAGCACAGGATTTCTTGAACACCCTCATTACACGCGTCCTGCCGACTTCAGAGGCATTAAAGTGCCTGATGTTCTCATGTCAGGCAATCACCGCCTTGTCGAAGAATGGAGAGCCAAAGAATCCTTGAGAAGAACGTATTTAAGACGGCCTGATCTTCTTGAAGATGCAGAATTAACAACTGAACAGCAAAAATGGCTAAATGAAATAAAAAAAGAAGATAAATAACATTGAAGTTGCCGTCCAAATATGATATGATACTTTTTGTGACTTAGGCTGAACTTGTTCAGTTTACGTCTGATAAAGATGTTCCGCTGCAAACATAGGTTGTGCAAGAGCGTCTGTTGAGAGGAGTTGAAAACGATGCAAAAGTTAATTGAAGAAATCACAAAAGAACAGCTTCGTACTGACCTTCCGTCTTTCCGTCCTGGTGATACTGTACGTGTACACGTAAGTATTGTTGAGGGAACTCGTGAGCGTGTTCAGGTATACGAAGGTGTTGTGATTAAGCGTCGTGGTGGTGGAATCAGCGAAACTTTCACAGTTCGTAAGATTTCTTACGGTGTAGGCGTTGAGCGTACATTCCCTGTGCACACACCTAAGATTGCGAAGCTTGAAGTTATCCGCCGCGGTAAAGTCCGCCGTGCGAAACTTTACTACCTGCGTAACCTTCGCGGTAAAAAAGCTCGTATCAAAGAAATCCGATAATAAAATGAAAAGCGAAAGCGCCACAAATGATCGTCGACTAACAACCGCCACGTCCTGTGGCGAACGTCGACGTCAGCACATCCTGTGCAGGTCCAACAAGCATAAGTCGAATCACGCAGGAGGCGTTAGCCTCTGGAGTGATTTGGCTTATGACCTCGAGGGGCTGAGCGCTGCAGCTGGACAAATGAGAGAAAGAAGGAGCTTGTTCAATCAAGCTCCTTTTTCTTTCATGAAATAGTAAAGTACAAATAATATTACATAAATGTTAAATAATATAAAAATAAGATTCCCATCGTGTTTATTAAGAAGAATTTTTGTAAAATAAGTAAGACAACACTTTCCATAGCAGATTTGTTATGGGTTAGAAGAATGGTGGGGGATTTAATGGCAAAAAAGAAAAATGAATTGTGGGAATGGACAAAAGCTCTTGTAATCGCAGTTCTGTTAGCGGCAGTCATAAGATATTTCTTATTTGCTCCAATTGTGGTTGATGGCTTGTCCATGATGCCAACATTGCATGACCAGGACCGGATGATTGTGAATAAATTCAGCTATAAAATTGGTGAGCCGGAGCGCTTTGACATTATTGTGTTCCATGCACCTGAAAACAAAGATTACATCAAACGAGTAATTGGCCTTCCGGGAGACAAGATTGAATATAAAGATGATACTCTTTATGTTAACGGAAAAGCTTATGAGGAGCCTTATCTGGATGAATATAAGAAACAGGTAATCGATGGGCCTTTGACAGAGCCATTTACTTTAAAGGAAAAGATCGGACAGGAAACAGTTCCTGAAGGGCATTTGTTTGTAATGGGCGACAACCGACGCTTCAGCAAGGACAGCCGACATATTGGCCCTGTTGCAATGGAAGAAGTACTAGGTGATGCCGGAGTAATATACTGGCCAATAGAGGATATTCGTATCGTTGATTGACGATTGTTTGTTATATAAATACATATTGGATGGAGGTGCCGGGTGTGACAATCCAGTGGTTTCCCGGCCATATGGCGAAGGCCAGAAGGCAGGTTACAGAAAAATTAAAACTGGTTGATATCATCTTTGAGCTCGTTGATGCAAGGATTCCTTATTCATCACGAAATCCGATGATCGATGAAATCATTCAGCACAAACCCCGGCTTGTTTTGTTGAATAAAGCTGACATGGCTGATAAAGAAGCGACGAAGAAGTGGATCAGACATTTTGAAAATAAGGGCATAAGAGCGCTTGCGATAAACTCACAAGCCGGACAAGGCATGAAAGAAATCGTCTCCGCATCTCAGGAAATCCTTCAGGAGAAATTCGATCGAATGAGAGCGAAAGGTGTCAAGCCAAGGGCAATTCGGGCAATGATTGTTGGTATTCCGAACGCCGGAAAATCCACACTTATCAATCGCCTGGCCAAAAAGAATATTGCAAAGACAGGAAATACTCCCGG
Organism: Bacillus sp. 22-7; assembly: GCF_010628845.1. Taxonomy (NCBI): domain Bacteria; kingdom Bacillati; phylum Bacillota; class Bacilli; order Caryophanales; family Bacillaceae; genus Bacillus; species Bacillus sp. 22-7. The sequence goes on from NZ_NJQY01000037.1 coordinate 14,807, forward strand.
CGTTACAAAAGCCCAGCAGTGGATAAAGGTAGGGAAAGAGCTGGAGCTGCTCGATACCCCTGGAATTTTATGGCCAAAATTCGAAGATCAGGAAGTGGGTCTTAAGCTTGCTCTGACAGGAGCGATCAAGGATACTATCTTAAATCTCCAGGATGTTGCAATATATGCCCTGCGCTTTCTCGGCGACAGATATCCGGATCGTTTGAATGACCGCTACCATATCGAAGAAATCCCGGAAGATATCGTTGAAGTCTTTGATAAAATCGGCAGGCTGCGCGGCTGCCTGATGGGCGGCGGCGAAATTGATTATGATAAAGTAACAGAGCTGGTAATCAGGGAATTCCGTTCTGAAAAAATGGGACCAGTTACATTGGAGCTGCCGGAGGAAATGGCAGTGCGGAATGAAGCTGAATAATTTTAATGAAGACCTTCTGTTCGCAGAAGGCCTTTATTTTTTGGCAGAAATGCCGATACATAGATTAGAATGAGAAGGTGAAAAATATGGAAAAGTTAACCATTCGCCAAATAGAAGAAAAGATGAAAACAATTGAGTTAGAGGATGATCCGTTCCTTCAATCAATCAAACAGGATGACAGAAAAGGCGTGCAGCAGCTTTTGGCAAAATGGCATTCACGTCAGCTGCTACAAAAGAAAATATATGAGAAGCATAAAGAAATGACCAGGTATGAATGTCAGTACAGAAGCCAGGGTTTTCAATTAATTGCCGGAATAGATGAAGTCGGGAGAGGGCCGCTTGCGGGGCCGGTGGTAGCAGCAGCAGTTATTTTGCCTGAAAACTTTTATCTGCCGGGATTAGATGATTCAAAAAAAGTGCCTGAACAAAAAAGAGCAGAATATTATGAAATCATTAACGCTGAGGCCGAGGCGGTCAGCGTTGGGATCATCGAATCAGATGAAATCGACCGCATCAATATTTTTGAAGCGACAAAAAAGGCAATGCTGTCAGCGATTGAAGGCCTTAATCCAAAACCGGACTTCCTGCTTGTAGATGCCGTAAAACTTTTAACACCTTATCCAATGGAAGCAATCATTAAGGGAGATGGCAAAAGCGTAACGATTGCTGCAGCCTCGATCATAGCCAAGGTTACAAGAGACAGAATGATGGCTGAAATAGGCAAAGAGTTTCCACAGTATGGATTCGGGAAAAATATGGGCTATGGGACTAAGGAGCATCTTGAAGCGATAACACTTCATGGAATTACGCCTTATCACCGGAAAAGCTTTGCGCCAATAAAAGATTCTTATTGAAATAGAATAGAAGGTGAAGGTATGAAGCCGTCTGAAATAATTCAAAAAATCATAAGGCATGACCAGAGCAATGCAGGAAAGACGGCTGCGCTCAGGCCAGGGCAAATTGTCAGCGGAAAAGTAGCAAAGCTATTTCCTAATCAGACGGCAGAGGTGCAGATCGGGACACATAAAGTGATTGCGCTGCTTGAAACCCCTTTGTCAGCGGACAATAGATATTGGTTCAGAGTAGAACCTGGTGATGGACTGCTGCGCTTAAGAGTTATGGAATCTGTAAACAGCCAAAGTAAAGGAACTCCTGCTGAAAGCCTTTTAAGTCAGCTGGGAATGAAGTTGTCCCGGGAAAATCAAATGCTGATTCAATATTTTCTTAAGGAGCAGCTGCCGATTACAGGTGAAACTTTAAGAATGGCATCGGAATGGATCTATGAAAGCAAATCTGCAGCAGAAGGCCTGAGGACGGTAAAAGAGATGATATTAAGGCAGCTTCCCTTTTCGAAGGATGTTTATTCAGCTCTATCCTCAGTCTTAAACGGTGACTCTATTTCTTCGATTATGGGAGAATTACAGGATGAGTTAAAGAGAGCCGATTTATCATCCAAAGGGCAGCAAATATACTCCCTGCTGGGGGTTATGACAAAGACTTCTAGGGACAAACTTGGCCAGCAGGCAGTAGTCGGACTGTTTTCAGAGTGGCTGAATGCAAAAGATCTGGCAGGGTCCCTCTCAGCTTTTCAGCTCCTGAAAGCAGCGGGGATGTTTCCGGGTGAAGCTGACGAGGGTGCTGTCATAAAACAGCTTATTGAGGACGGCGTGCAAAATAAACCGATTATTCAAACGCTGAGTGAACTTCTGAAAACAAGCGAATCAGGGAACAGGCAGCAATTTATATTGAATTTGGCCAAACTCAATGGAGTTATCGCAGAAAGTTCGAAAAACAGAGGACAAGCTCAAGCTCTACAAAACTTACTCAATGATTTTCGAAATGGAAGTATATCTTTTCCTGCAGAAAAAAATATACTTCACACCGTTTTTAAATCGGCCCTATCTCTTACAATTAATGATGATATAGAACATTTAGTAGATGGAGACAAGTTCAGGCTGGCTGCTGTTCAGGCGGGGAAATTATTGGGCGGTGAAAAACCCTTCGCTGCAGCTGCACTCGGCCCTCAGGAAATCACAATGCTGGAAGAGATGAGAAATAGCCTTCGTCCCGAATCTCATTTCCCATATGATCAGCGTAATATACATAGTGAGTTAAAGAGAATAATCACAGCATTAGGGTTTTCTCATGAACATGACGTCCTAAAGTTATTAAAACAGAATGATGATGGAGCCGTCAAAAATCTGGATACTCTCAAACCGCTTCTGATGGGCTTCTTAACCGAAGAAGCTGCACATGCAGCTAAAGATGCAGCGGAACGGCTGCTGCATAAAATAACCGGCTTTCAGGCTCTCTCGCAGGAATCAGGGCCATTGCAGCACTTTATCTTTCAGCTGCCGGTTTCTCTATGGGGAAAGATTTCTGATATGACTATGCAGTGGAGCGGAAGGAGAACAGAAGGCGGAAATATTGATCCAAACCATTGCCGTGTTATCTTTTATTTAGATTTGGAGCACCTGAATGAAACGATTATCGACCTTCAGGTCCAAAACAGAATCATCAACATTTCAGTTATTAATGGGCATAGCGGAATAAAGGATTTAACAGCTCCATTTGCAGCTGTATTAAAAGCAAACTTATTAAAATTAAATTATAAGCTGTCCTCGGTTTCCTTCCGGGAGCCGGAGCCTGCAGGTGATTCACTTTTAGCAAGAGAAACAATGACATCAATTGTACAGGCGAATCAATTCAGCGGAGTAGATATAAAAATATGAAAAAAGAGCGTGTTGCACAAAGGAAAGAAGCGGTAGCATTAACATATGATTCTGAGAGTCATGGGGCCCCCAGGGTATCTGCAAAGGGGAAGGGCCTGACAGCTGAAAATATCCTTGAAAAGGCTAAGGAACATGGTATTCCGGTTCAGGAGGACCCTGCCCTTGTTGAGCTTCTTGGCAAGCTTAATATCAATGAAGGGATTCCGGAAGAGCTTTATCAGGCTGTTGCTGAGGTATTTGCTTTCATCTACAGGGCTGATCAGGAGGCTGGAAAGAGGGAAAATAGTAAATAATCTATTCTGGTAAACCAATAGGTTTCTCTTAAAGTAATCTTTGCTAGTAGAAAAAAACGGGATAATACTTAAATCAACTAGAATCGAAAGCTGTCGAAGGGCAGTTTTTTCTTTATTTTAATAAAATATTTTCCTGTGAGATCAGGTTCAAATCCACTATGATAACAGGGTTTTTGCACTGCCCAATATTTATAATTTTTAAAGAAATATAATATTTTAGAGTAAATGGTAGACAAGGGTTGTGTCATTTAATAAAATGAAAGCGCAGTCTATTTTTTTGAAGAGTTAGATAGGAGGATGGGAAATGAATATACATGAGTATCAAGGTAAAGAAGTCCTCAGACAATACGGGGTAGCCGTTCCGAACGGAAAAGTTGCATTTACAGTTGAAGAAGCTGTTGAAGCTGCGAAAGAACTTGGCACTGAGGTGTGTGTGGTTAAAGCGCAAATCCATGCCGGAGGACGCGGTAAAGCTGGCGGTGTAAAAGTTGCCAAAAATCTTGACGAAGTTCGTACATATGCAGGTGAAATCTTAGGAAAAACACTTGTTACACATCAAACAGGCCCGGAAGGCAAGGAAGTAAAGCGTTTACTTATTGAAGAGGGCTGTGACATTAAGAAGGAATATTATGTGGGCCTTGTACTGGACCGAGCTACATCTCGCGTAGTATTAATGGCTTCAGAAGAGGGCGGTACAGAAATCGAAGAAGTGGCTGAAAAAACGCCAGAAAAAATCTTCAAGGAAGAAATCGATCCTGTTCTTGGTTTAACAGCATTCCAGGCCCGCAGAATCGCTTTTAATATCAATATTCCATCAAAGCTTGTCGGACAAGCTGTTAAATTCATGATGGGCTTATACAGAGCTTATATTGAAAAGGATTGCTCTATTGCTGAAATCAATCCATTAGTTGTAACTGGCGACGGCAAGGTTATGGCTCTGGATGCTAAGCTGAACTTTGATGGGAATGCCCTTTACCGTCAAAAAGATATCATGGATCTACGTGACCTTGAAGAAGAGGATGCAAAGGAAATCGAAGCATCAAAATATGACCTAAGCTATATTTCCCTTGATGGAAACATCGGCTGCATGGTTAACGGTGCAGGTTTAGCGATGGCTACTATGGATATCGTTAAGCATTATGGCGGAGACCCGGCCAATTTCCTTGATGTTGGGGGCGGAGCAACAGCTGAGAAAGTAACAGAAGCCTTCAAAATCATCCTTTCTGATAAAAACGTAAAAGGTATTTTTGTAAATATCTTCGGCGGAATCATGAAGTGCGACATCATCGCCACTGGTGTAGTGGAAGCAGCGAAGCAAGTAGGCTTGAATGTGCCATTAGTTGTGCGTCTGGAAGGCACGAATGTTGAAATGGGCAAGAAAATTCTTGCTGAAGCCGATATCGATATTATCGCAGCTGAATCCATGGCTGACGGCGCACAAAAAATCGTTTCTTTAGTAGGCTAAGAATTAAAAATGAGCGGCCGTTCAGCATTAAAGGCATATAGCGGAAACCGATCTTCAGTTTTTGATTAAAGCCTATGAGCATATGACGGCACTCTTTAGACCAGGAAGGAGAATTAATGTGAGCGTATTTATTAATAAAGATACTAAAGTTATAGTTCAAGGGATTACCGGCTCAACAGCCCTCTTCCATACAAAGCAAATGCTTGAATACGGAACGCAAATTGTCGGCGGTGTAACTCCGGGGAAAGGCGGTACTGAAGTAGAGGGTGTTCCTGTCTTCAATACAGTGGAGGAAGCGGTTAAGGCAACAGGTGCAAATGCCTCCGTAATCTATGTTCCGGCTCCATTTGCTGCAGATGCTATTCTTGAGGCTGTAGATGCAGAATTGGATCTTGCAATTTGTATCACTGAGCATATTCCTGTGTTGGATATGGTTAAAGTTAAGCGTTATATGGAAGGCAAGAAGACACGCCTTGTAGGTCCTAACTGCCCGGGTGTTATCACTCCTGAAGAGTGTAAGATCGGCATTATGCCTGGTTACATCCACACTAAAGGCCATGTTGGAGTTGTGTCCCGTTCCGGAACATTGACTTATGAAGCTGTACATCAGCTGACACAGGAAGGAATCGGCCAATCTACTGCTGTTGGAATCGGCGGAGATCCGGTTAACGGAACAAACTTCATTGATGTTTTAAAAGCATTCAATGAAGATCCTGAAACTTATGCTGTCATCATGATTGGTGAAATCGGCGGAACTGCTGAAGAAGAAGCTGCAGAATGGGTTAAAGAGAACATGACCAAGCCTGTTGTAGGCTTCATCGGAGGGCGCACTGCACCTCCAGGAAAGCGTATGGGCCATGCCGGAGCAATTATTTCAGGAGGCAAAGGAACAGCTGATGAAAAAATCCGTGTAATGAATGAATGCGGAATTCAGGTAGCTGATACTCCATCCGTAATGGGTGAAACCCTGATTAAGGTTCTAAAAGAAAAAGGCCTTTATGACCAGTGTAAAACACACTAATCTTTTCGAATAACTTAAGAATAGTCCCTCTTTATGAGGGACTATTTCTGCATTGTCAAATCCGGTCATCCCCCACATACCCCCGTCTACTCTAATAACATTTCAGGAGGCTCCCATGAATGAATTTAATATGAGGCTCACCCATCTCCACCACTGCAGAGGAATGAGCTGGAAGATGATTTATTACATTCTGAAAACAGATCCCGAATTGAAATTTCTGTATAATGATGCACCCCGCCGAATTATGCCGCAGGTAATCACCACTCAGGAAGCACTTTCCAATGCACTCCAGGATCTCCATTCTGATCGAATTGAGGAACAAATTCGCCAATACTCACCAAATGGCATTAAAGCCATTACAATTTTTGACGAGGAATATCCAGTTCTGCTAAAAGAAACATACCAGCCGCCTTGGGTTTTATATGCCCGAGGCGATACCCGTCTTTTGAATAGCGGAGTTCATCTGGCCGTTGTTGGGTCCAGACAGGCAACAGAGTATGGCGAAAAAGCCATTCAGTCCATTTTCCCCAAGCTTATTGACCGTGGGGTTATTATTGTAAGCGGGCTGGCGGCCGGCATCGATGCCATTGCGCATAAGGAAGCAATAAAAAATAAAGGAAAAACAATCGGTGTCATAGCCGGGGGCCTGTTTCATATTTATCCACAGGCAAATCAGATGCTTGCTTATGAAATGATGAAAAACCATCTGGTTATATCTGAATATCCGCCAGACACAAGGCCCTCAAGATGGCAGTTTCCAATGAGAAACCGAATCATAAGCGGTATTAGCAGAGGGACACTGATTATTCAGGCGAAAAGCAAAAGCGGCTCTCTTATTACAGCTAACTATGCTGTGCAAGAAGGCCGGGAAGTGTTTGCGGTACCAGGGAATATTTTTAGCCCATTCTCATGTGGAACCAATGAGTTAATTCAGCAAGGCGCCAAACTGGTTAAATCAGCTGAAGAAATCTTAGAGGAGTTCCCTTACTGATCAGGTCAAATAAAAAAGGAGCCTTGATATAAATTAAAGGCTCCTAATCTTTCATCAGTCATAATAAATTTGTTTATTTAAAGGATTTTTTACAAAAAGGTTGAAATTCTATTAAAACTGTTATACATTTTGCAACAGGTATGAACGAAAGTAAGAGAATGCTTAGTTAGTTAATTTAGGATCTTTTCTTGGAAACGGTTGCGGAAATAATCCGATTAAGTTTGACAAACTTGAATAGAATGTAGAATAATAATGAATATTTCAATACACATGCAATTATGAGGCTGTTCTATTGATATAAATAAAGAAGACAGGCAATTTTAGCAGGTGAAAAATACCGTGTTTCAAAAAGATTTTGCCTGGATGTTTTAAAATTCCCTCTCAAGGAGGACTATTGATGTCAGAGTTTCTTGTTATCGTTGAGTCACCTGCAAAGGCAAAAACGATTGAGCGTTATTTAGGAAAAAAATATAAAGTAAAAGCTTCCATGGGACATGTCAGGGATCTTCCCAAAAGCCAAATGGGCATTGATGTGGAAAATAACTTTGAACCCAAATACATAACAATTCGCGGAAAGGGCCCTGTTTTAAAGGAGCTTAAGACAGCGGCCAAAAAAGCTAAGAAAATTTATCTCGCGGCTGACCCCGACAGAGAAGGAGAAGCTATTGCCTGGCATTTGGCACATAGCCTGGATATGGATATTAAGTCGGATTGCCGTGTTGTTTTTAATGAAATCACTAAAGATGCCATTAAAGAATCCTTTAAGCATCCAAGGCCAATCAACATGGATCTTGTTGATGCGCAGCAGGCAAGAAGGATGCTGGACAGACTGGTAGGCTATAATATCAGCCCCTTACTATGGAAGAAAGTGAAAAAAGGATTAAGTGCGGGGAGAGTCCAGTCTGTTGCAGTCCGATTGATCATCGACCGTGAAAAGGAAATTAAGGACTTTATACCAGAAGAGTACTGGTCCATTGATGGAGAGTTCCTTAAAGGAAAAACAGCCTTTGATGCATCATTTTACGGATTTAAGAATGAAAAAGTGGAATTGAAGTCGGAAAGCGAAGTTCAAAATATTTTAAGTAAAATGATGGGCAATAAATTCAAGGTGGAATCGGTCACCAAGAAGGAAAGAAAGCGGAATCCTGCAGCCCCTTTTACTACGTCATCACTTCAGCAGGAAGCTGCAAGAAAATTAAATTTCCGTGCCAAGAAAACGATGATGCTTGCACAGCAGCTATATGAAGGAATTGAACTCGGCAAGGAAGGAACTGTCGGTTTAATCACTTATATGAGAACCGACTCAACACGCATATCCGAAATTGCACAAAGTGAAGCTGCAGACTATATTCAAAGCTCTTACGGGAAAGAGTTCCTGCAGAGTGAAAAGAAAAAAGAAAAGAAAAACAGCAATGCCCAAGATGCCCATGAGGCCATCCGCCCGACAAGCACATTAAGGTCGCCTGCAAGTTTAAAAGAATACTTGTCGCGTGATCAGCTGCGATTATACAGGCTTATCTGGGAACGCTTTGTTGCAAGCCAAATGGCACCAGCGGTTATGGACACCATGAGTGTCGATCTGAAAAATGGTGAAGTGATCTTCCGGGCAACAGGCTCAAAAGTGAAATTCCCAGGATTCATGAAAGTATATGTTGAAGGCACTGATGACCAGTCGGAGGAAAAAGATAATATGCTCCCTGATCTGAAGGAAGGGGATGAAGTCCTTAAAAAAGACATCGAACCTAAACAGCACTTTACACAGCCACCTCCAAGGTATACTGAGGCAAGGCTGGTAAAAACACTTGAAGAACAGGGCATTGGGCGGCCATCCACCTTCGCACCGACACTTGATACAATCCAAAAACGGGGCTATGTTGCTCTGGATAATAAACGTTTTATTCCGACCGAACTGGGTGAAATCGTTCTAGAATTAATCATGGAATTCTTCCCTGAGATCCTTGATATCGAGTTTACCGCAAAAATGGAAAAAGATCTGGACTATGTTGAAGAAGGCAAAGTCAACTGGGTACAGATCATTGATGATTTCTATATAGATTTTGAAAAAAATCTTAAAATAGCGGAAAAGGAAATGCAGGAAGTAGAAATTAAGGATGAACCTGCCGGTGAGGATTGCGAACAATGCGGCAATCCTATGGTGTTCAAGATGGGACGCTATGGAAAGTTCATGGCCTGCAGCAATTTCCCTGACTGCCGCAATACTAAACCGATTGTCAAGGATATCGGTGTGAAATGTCCAAAGTGCGAAGAAGGTAATATCATTGAAAGAAAAAGCAAAAAACGCCGGATCTTCTACGGCTGTGACAGGTTCCCTGAATGTGACTTTATTTCTTGGGATAAGCCCCTGCCGAGAAGCTGTCCGAAATGTGATAACCTGCTGGTTGAGAAAAAACTCAAAAAAGGTGTTCAGGTTCAGTGTGTTGAATGCGACTATAAGGAAGAAAAGCAAAGTTAAGGGTGAGCTTAAATGCTCACTCTTTTCTATTGAGGGATGAGCATCCAAAATACTTCCAGTCTGGCTATTTTCAAAGAAATTAGTACATGAAACTTTTTTATTTTTAAATCGTATTGTAAAATGGCAAAATGAATAAGAACAGGGTAAAGTAAGAGAGACTGTTTTTAATAAATATAAATTATTCATGATATCGTCATCATAAGTATATATGGAGGTTCAATTTATGAAAGATACAGCAGTGAATGTAATTGGCGCAGGATTGGCAGGCAGTGAGGCTGCTTGGCAGCTTGCCAGCAGGGGAATAAAGGTAAATCTATATGAAATGAGGCCTGTAAGGCAGACTCCTGCTCATCACACTGATAAATTTGCAGAACTTGTCTGCAGCAACTCCCTGCGTGCAAATACTTTAACAAATGCAGTCGGGGTATTAAAAGAAGAAATGAGAAAGCTGAATTCTGTCATTATCCATTCAGCTGACAGCAGTGCAGTTCCTGCCGGAGGCGCATTGGCAGTTGACCGCCATGATTTTGCTGCCCGTGTAACCGAACAAGTCAAAAACCATCCGAACGTAACAGTAATAAACGAAGAAGTGACAGATATTCCGGAAGGGCCAACTGTTATTGCCACTGGACCGCTCACAAGTGAAGCTTTATCCGCAAAATTAAAGGAGCTGTCCGGGGAAGATTATTTATATTTTTATGATGCGGCTGCTCCAATTCTCGAAAAAGATTCAATCGATATGAATAAAGTTTATTTGAAATCACGTTATGATAAGGGAGAAGCGGCATATCTGAATTGTCCAATGACAGAAGAAGAATTTGACCGCTTTTATGAGGCTCTTACCTCAGCGGAAACAGTTCCATTAAAGGAATTTGAAAAGGAAATCTTTTTCGAGGGCTGTATGCCAATAGAAGTGATGGCAAACAGGGGGAAGAAAACCATGCTTTTCGGCCCGATGAAACCTGTTGGTTTAGAAGATCCTAAAACAGGAAAAAGGCCATATGCAGTTGTCCAGCTTCGCCAGGATGATGCAGCAGGAACTCTTTACAATATAGTAGGTTTTCAGACACATCTGAAATGGGGTCCTCAAAAAGAAGTAATCCGATTGATTCCTGGTCTTGAAAATGCTGAGATAGTAAGATATGGTGTTATGCACCGGAATACATTCATCAATTCTCCAAAAGTCCTTCGTGCAACATATCAGTTCAAGAATAGGGATGATTTATTCTTTGCAGGACAAATGACCGGAGTTGAAGGGTATGTGGAATCTGCAGCCAGCGGACTTGTGGCAGGCATCAATGCTGCAAGGCTTGTTGCAGGAGAAGATCCAATAGAGTTTCCTCATGAAACGGCGATTGGAAGTATGGCTCGATATATTACTACAGCAAACCCGAAGAGTTTCCAGCCTATGAATGCTAATTTTGGTTTATTCCCAGATCTTCCTGAAAAAATTAGAGGAAAAAAAGAAAGAAATGAAAAACATGCAGAAAGAGCATTGGGAACAATTCAGAACTTTGTGAAAAATTTGTAAATTATGTTGCGTGGGCTGCTGAGTTGTGATACTATTTAGTAGCCCATGCCGAGGTGAACAATTGATGTCTGAAAATGTGAACGTTTCTTTAAAGTTGTTTATTGAATATTTACAAATCGAGAAAAATTATTCACAATATACTATTGAACATTACCAGCATGATATAAGTGATTTCTTTATGTTCATGTCTGAACAAGCCATTTCAGATTTAACAAAAGTCGAGTATCAGGATGTCAGGATATATCTTACTAATCTTTTCGAAAGAAAGATGTCACGCAAGTCTGTTGCCAGAAAGATATCAAGCCTAAGGAGTTTTTTTAAATTTTTGCTAAGAGAAGAGATAGTCGCTGAGAATCCTTTCGCACTTGTTTCCATTCCGAAAGCACAGAAAAAGCTGCCGGAATTTTTCTATGAAGAGGAAATGAAACAGCTTTTTGATGCTTGTGAATCCAGCACTCCTCTTGGGCAAAGAAATAAAGCCCTTCTTGAATTATTATATGCAACGGGCATCCGTGTAAGTGAGTGCAGTCAAATCCGCTTAAAAGATCTGGATATGCATTTATCAACTGTTCTTGTACGGGGAAAGGGCAGCAAAGAACGGTATGTTCCTTTCGGCAGCTTCGCCCAGGACGCAATTGACACATACATAAACCATGGCCGTAAAGAATTGCTTGCAAATGGGAACATGCAGGAAAATTTGTTTTTGAACGCCCGTGGCGGTCCTCTTACAGCAAGGGGAATCAGGACTATTCTTGACCGGATCATAGAGAAATCATCCTTAACAGGCAAAATTCACCCCCACATGCTTCGCCACACATTTGCGACGCATTTAATGGCTAATGGGGCTGATATGAGAACAGTCCAGGAATTGCTTGGACACGCATTTCTATCTTCGACCCAGGTATATACACATGTAACGAATGAATACTTGAAAAAAACTTATATGGCCCATCATCCGCGGGCGTAGCGGAAAACAGCCATTAACGAATAGTCTGCAGAAAAAAATCAAAGGCAATATGCTCCAAAGGAGGAGTCTTTCATGTCCGAATTTCATGCAACAACAATATTTGCTGTGCATCATAATGGAGAATGTGCAATGTCTGGCGACGGCCAGGTTACCTTTGGAAATGCAGTTGTAATGAAACACACTGCAAGAAAAGTCAGAAAGCTTTTTAATGGGAAGGTGCTTGCTGGATTTGCAGGCTCAGTTGCCGATGCATTTACGTTATTCGAAATGTTTGAAGGAAAGCTTGAAGAGTATAATGGCAACCTTGAGAGAGCAGCTGTGGAGCTAGCAAAAGAATGGAGAAGCGACAAGGTTTTGCGCAAGCTTGAAGCAATGCTTATCGTTATGAACAAGGATAGTCTGCTGCTAATCTCCGGTACAGGTGAAGTTATTGAGCCGGATGATGGAATTCTGGCTATTGGATCAGGAGGCAATTATGCTCTTGCAGCCGGACGATCTTTAAAAAGATTCGCAGGCGAACACTTGTCAGCAAGAGGAATTGCCAAGGCCTCACTTGAAATGGCTGCCGAAATATGTGTATATACAAACCACAATATCATTGTGGAAGAACTCTAATAAAGGAGTGCTGTTGAATGGGTAAAGGAACAAGCTTAACTCCGCGCCAAATTGTTGAGCGCTTGGATCAATATATCATTGGTCAAAAGGATGCAAAAAAAGCAGTTGCGGTAGCTCTTCGAAATCGTTATCGCCGAAGCTTGCTGGAAGAAAAATTGCGGGAAGAAGTAAATCCTAAAAATATATTGATGATCGGCCCAACTGGTGTTGGAAAAACTGAAATTGCGCGCAGAATGGCTAAATTGGTAGGCGCACCATTTGTTAAAGTGGAGGCAACCAAATTCACTGAAGTAGGATATGTGGGCAGGGATGTTGAATCTATGGTCAGAGATCTTGTGGAAACATCCGTCCGTCTGGTAAAAGAAGAGAAGATGGCCAGTGTAAAGGAAAGAGCAGAAGAAAGTGCCAACCGCCGCATACTTGAACTGCTTGTACCTGGTGCCAAAAAGGCCGCTAATTATAAAAATCCACTTGAAATGCTATTTGGCGGAGGTAATGATCAGCAGCAGGATACGTATCAGACAGAAGATTTAAACCTCCAGGAAAAGCGCAAGATTGTAAAAGAAAAGCTTGCACTTGGCGAATTGGAAAATGAAGTGATTACAGTTGAGGTGGAAGAGCAGCAGCCTTCCATGTTTGACATGCTGCAGGGCTCTGGGATGGAGCAAATGGGCATGAATATGCAGGATGCCCTCAGCAGCCTTATGCCAAAGAAAAGGAAAAAAAGAAAACTGACTGTAAGAGAAGCCAGAAAGATCTTGACAAATGAAGAAGCCCAAAAGCTGATTGATATGGATGAAGTCAGTCAGGAGGCTGTATTCCGTGCTGAACAGTCAGGAATAATATTCATTGATGAGATCGATAAAATTGCCAGCAAAAACAGCGGCGGTTCATCAGCGGATGTCTCAAGGGAAGGGGTTCAAAGAGATATTTTGCCGGTGGTGGAAGGTTCAACAGTAGTAACCAAATACGGTTCTGTTAAAACGGACCATGTATTGTTTATTGCTGCAGGAGCTTTCCATATGGCAAAGCCTTCTGACCTTATTCCTGAATTGCAGGGGCGTTTTCCGATCCGTGTGGAGCTTACAAAGCTAACTGTTGAAGATTTCTACAAAATACTTGTGGAACCCGACAATGCATTAATTAAACAATATGAAGCATTATTGGTAACTGAAGGTATACAAATTGAATTTTCTGACGATGCTATTCGTAGGATTGCTCAATTTGCTTTCGAAGTTAATCAAAATACAGATAATATCGGTGCAAGGCGTCTTCATACAATCATGGAAAAGCTGCTCGAAGATTTATCATTTGAAGCACCGGACATCACCATGGAAAAAATCACGATTACCCCTCAGTATGTTGAGGAAAAGCTCGGAGCCATTTCCCGCAATAAGGATTTAAGCCAGTTTATACTATGACCTCATAGTTTAAAGGCTAAGGTCAAAGGGTAACGGAAAGTGAATCCTGAAAAAAGTCAAAATGACGTTTGATTCAAACAGAAGCAATAAGATATTAAATTTTAACAAAATATATGTTTATGGGTTGCAGCAAATAGGAGGAAATACAATGGATTTATTAACAAAAACAAGAAAGATTAATGCAATGCTTCAAAGAGCAGCCGGAAAGCCGGTTAACTTCAAAGAAATGTCAGAAACACTTAGTGATGTAATCGAAGCAAATATCTTCGTAGTAAGCCGCAGAGGCAAACTGCTTGGATTTGCAGTAAACCAGCAAATCGAAAATGAGCGCATGAAGCAAATGCTTGAAGATCGTCAGTTTCCTGAAGAATATACGAAAAACTTATTTAACATCCAGGAAACTTCATCAAACCTTGATATGGAAAGCGAATATACTGCATTCCCAGTTGAAAACAAGGACCTTTTTGCTAGTGGATTGACTACAATTGTTCCAATCATCGGCGGCGGTGAGCGTCTCGGCACACTTATTCTTGCGAGATTACAGGAACAGTTCCATGATGATGATTTAATTCTTGCTGAATATGGCGCTACTGTAGTTGGCATGGAAATTCTGCGTGAAAAAGCGGAAGAAATTGAAGAAGAAGCTCGCAGCAAAGCTGTTGTACAAATGGCAATCAGTTCTCTTTCTTACAGCGAGCTTGAAGCGATCGAGCATATTTTTGAAGAGCTTAACGGCAACGAAGGACTTCTTGTTGCGTCAAAAATTGCTGATCGTGTAGGAATTACCCGCTCTGTAATCGTAAATGCCCTAAGAAAACTGGAAAGTGCAGGAGTTATTGAGTCCCGTTCTTTAGGAATGAAGGGTACTTATATCAAAGTCCTAAATGACAAGTTCCTGGTTGAATTGGAAAAGCTTAAATCAAACTAATATAATCTGTAACCCGTCCCTCAGTGGCGGGTTTTTTTTGTTACAAAATTATTACGATTAAAATTGGTAAATTTATGAATTTTAAACAAAATTTATAAGTTCATTAGTCATAGACTACATAATTTTCAAGTGGAACATTTAAAATTATAGTCCATAAGAACTAGAATAGGGGAAGCGAGAAAAATTCAGAAGGAATAAAGAATAAACTGGTTATGGAAATTATTACAAAATAACTTGTGTAACTTTCAGCATATTTAAAAGATTTGTCGAAAATAGGCCAAAAGAATCATTAAAATTAACCTTATGTACATAGACATATTATTTCATATTCATTACAATAATGTTTATGATGACATATTTTGTCCATTATCACCAAATTTCTACAATAATTACCATGTAAAAATTTTGTTTTTATTCGAGGTGTTATGATTGAAGCTGTTTTCCGGCACTATATCAACATTAGAACAAGCATTGAATTATTCTTCTCTTAAACAAAAAGTAATTTCACAAAATATTGGAAATGCTGATACTCCAAACTATAAAGCAAAAGATGCTAGCTTTAAAGCTGCTTTCAAGAGCGCTTTAAATGATTCAATGGATGCGAACAAAAGTGATTATAGACATTACGATTTTAAAAATGTTTCATCCTCAGGGCAAGGGATAGTGACCATACCTGATACTTCTTACAATCATAATGGCAATAGTGTGGATTTAGATAAGGAAATGGCGGATCTGGCTACAAATCAGATTTACTATAATGCAGTTATTGAACGGGTAAGCGGCAAGTTTTCCAGTCTGCAGAATGTATTGCGGGGAGGCAAGTAGTAATGTCTATGTTTCATAGTATGAACAACACAGCATCGGCACTAACTGCCCAAAGGCTCCGCATGGATGTGATTTCTTCAAATATGGCCAATGCGGATTCTACAAGAAGTATAAATGGAGATGGACCCTACAGAAGGAAATCAGTAGTACTGGAACCGAAAGAAGGGCAGTTCTCATCCTTTTTAAATATGGCCATAAGCCGAAAAGGAGGAGTTTCAGCAGGTAATGGGGTAAAGGTGTCAAGAATTGTAGAAGATCGAGTGACCCCAACTAAAATGGTTTATGATCCTTCCCATGTCGATGCGAATGAAGACGGATATGTTGAAATGCCCAATGTCGACCCTTTACGAGAGATGACAGATCTTATTAGCGCCACCAGGTCATATGAAGCGAACGTAACGGTTTTTAATGCTTCTAAAGGGATGATGATGAAAGCTTTGGAAATCGGCAAATAAGGAGAACCTTAAATGAATAATGTAACTTTTATGCCAGTGAATGCTTTAAAGCCTGCTGAAAATCAAAAGACTCATACATATACATCATTCGATGGTCAGCAAAGTTTTTCGTCGGTCTTGAAGCAATCAATTGAAAAAATAAATGATGCACAGATTCAGTCAGATGCTATGACTGAAAAACTTGCCAGGGGAGAAAATATTGATCTTCACCAGGTGATGATTACTTCACAGAAAGCGAGCATTACAATGCAGGCTGGACTAGAAATCAGAAATAAAGTAATTGAAGCTTATCAGGAAGCTATGAGAATGCAGGTTTAATATTACAGCTGTTCCATTGAAAAAACTTAGAAAATTGAAAGAATCCGCTGATTGGTGGGGTTTTTTCAATTTTTTAATGAAAGAAAATGATTAAAGCTAAAAACTAGTCATGGCGGTTATTAGCTTAGACAGAATAACCGGAGGATTGTGATGAAAGAAACGCTACAGAGATATATAGGCAACTTGAAAGAATATTGGGGAAGCAGGTCTAAAAAACAAAAGACAACTATGATTAGTGCCGCTGTATTATGTTTATTGCTGATTGCAGCTGCAGCTCTCTTTAGTACCAGGACCAATCTCGTTCCCCTATACAGCAACCTGACACCTTCTGAAACTGGAACGATAAAAGAAAGTCTCGATACCAGAGGCATTGTATCTGAAATAGCAGATGGCGGAACAACCATTAAAGTACCTGAAGAGTCAGTAGATACCCTGAAAGTAGAACTGGCAGCAGAAGGAATTCCTAAATCAGGAAGCATTGATTATTCATTTTTCAGCCAAAATGCCGGAATTGGCATGACTGAAAACGAGTTCAATGTTCTGAAGCTGGAAGCAATGCAGACGGAGCTTGCGAATTTGATGAAAGGGATCGATGGAGTCAACGATGCCAAGGTAATGATTAACCTTCCGGCGAAAGGCATTTTTGTAAATGATCCTTTAGAGGAAGCCTCTGCTTCTATTGTCCTTAACACAAAACCAGGTCATCAATTTGAAGAATCGCAAATTCAGGCGCTTTATCACCTGGCTGCGAAAAGCATACCAAATCTTCCCACTGATAATATCGTCATTACCAACCAGTTCTTTGAGTATTTTGATTTAAAAAATGAACAAAATTCACCTGAAAGTACTTTTGCGGCACAGCATGAAATTAAAAAAGAAATCGAGCGTGATGTACAGCGCCAGGTGCAGAATATGCTGGGCACTTTAATGGGACAGGATAAGGTGGTTGTATCTGTAACCGCCGATATTGACTTTACCCAGGAAAACAGGGAAGAAAACCTGGTTACACCTGTTGATGAAGAAAATATGGAAGGTATTGCTATCAGTGCTCAAAAGATTACGGAAACGTTTACTGGAAACGGTGATCCTGCAGGCGGATTTACTCCTGCTGGCGGCAGCGATGAACCTGCCGGCACTGATGCTGCTACTTATCAGGAAAACGGAAATTCCAACGGGGATTATGAACGAATAGAAGAGACTATTAATAATGAAGTTAATAAAATCCGCAAAGAGATCGTTGAAAGCCCATATAAAGTCCGGGATTTAGGAATCCAGGTAATGGTGGAACCACCGACAGCGGATGATCCTGCATCACTTCCGCAGGAAAGAATAAATGATATTACACAAATCCTCGGGACTGTAGTTCGTACGACTATTAATAAAGATGCAGCAGCTGATGAATTAACTGATGAGGCAATTCAGGATAAGATTGTCGTCTCAGTACAGCCTTTCAACGGAAAAGTTGAATTTCCTGATGAGACAAGCACCAGCATTCCCTGGTGGATTTATGCAATCGGGGGAATACTGCTGTTAATTATCGCTCTATTAATCTTCCTTTTTGCAAAAGCGAGAAAGAAGCAGAAACAAGAAGAGGAGATGGAATTAGAAGCACAAGAGACATTCAGCCTTCCGAATGTTAATGATGAGCATGAAACAGAGAGTACAATGAGGCGCAAACAGCTGGAGAAAATGGCAAAGGAAAAGCCTGAAGACTTTGCGAAGCTTCTTCGCACATGGATCGCAGAAGATTAAGGAGGATGAAAAATGCCAAAAAAAGAACAAAGAGAACTCACAGGTAAGCAAAAAGCGGCTATTCTTCTTATTTCACTTGGTCCTGATGTTGCATCCTCTGTTTATAAACACTTAAGCGAGGAAGAAATTGAAAAATTGACCCTGGAAATCTCAGGGGTCCGAAAAGTTGATTCGTTTGCAAAAGAAGAAGTCCTTGAAGAATTCCATCAAATTGCCCTGGCGCAGGATTATATTACACAGGGAGGAATCGGTTACGCAAAAACAGTTCTCGAGAAAGCACTCGGTACAGAGCAGGCTTCAGTCATTATTAACAGGCTGACTTCTTCTCTTCAGGTAAGACCTTTCGATTTTGCGAGAAAGGCTGATCCGGCACAAATTCTTAATTTTATTCAAAATGAACATCCGCAGACAATCTCCTTGATATTGTCATATCTTGATCCAGCGCAGGCCGGGCAAATTCTGTCAGAGCTGCCGCAGGAAATGCAGGCGGATATTGCAAGAAGGATCGCTGTTATGGATAGTACATCTCCTGAAATTATTAATGAAGTTGAACAGATTCTTGAAAGAAAGCTGTCTTCTACTGTAACTCAGGATTATACTCAGACCGGCGGCATTGAATCGGTGGTCGATGTTCTAAATGGAGTTGACCGTGCAACAGAAAGGACTATTCTGGATGCACTGGAGATTCAGGATCCAGAGCTTGCTGAGGAAATTAAGAAGAGAATGTTTGTGTTTGAAGATATCGTTACCCTGGACAGCCGCGCTATACAGCGCGTTATCCGTGATTGTGAAACTGAGGACCTCATGCTTTCATTGAAAGTGTCGAGTGATGAAGTCAAAGAAATCGTCTTTAAAAATATGTCTTCAAGAATGGTTGAAACCTTCAAAGATGAAATGGAATATATGGGTCCTGTGAGATTAAGAGATGTTGAAGAAGCCCAGTCAAGAATAGTTGGCATTATCCGCAGATTGGAAGAATCAGGGGAGATCATCGTCGCTCGCGGCGGAGGAGATGATATTATTGTCTAGGCTAATAAAATCATACTCTCCCGCAGTGCCGAAAGAAGAAAAGAAAGTCATTTCGATCAGACTGATGCAAAGCAATTCAAACCATATTGAAGAGGCAGTGGAGCAGAGTGCGGCGAGACCCCATGAAGAGCTTCAAGCCATGCTGAACAGCGCCCGTGAGGAAGCTGAGAGGATTGTAAACGCTGCAAGAATAGATTCTGAAAATGTGGCCCGGCAAATGGACGAACAGCGCAAGGCGCTTGAACAGGAAAAACAAAAAATATTTGAAGATGCCAGAATAAAAGGGTTTGCTGCTGGAGCTGATGAAGGCAGACAAAGCGGTCACAGGGAATACAGTGAACTGATTCATATGGCAAGAGAAGTTGTAAACACTGCCAAACATGATTATCAGCTGCACATCGAATCCTCTGAACGTACCATTCTGAACCTTGGATTAAAGGTTGCAGGGAAAATACTCAGCGAAGTTCTTGAACAGAATAGTGACCAATTCCTTTCTATAGTAAAAAGGGCTTTAAAAGAAGCGAGAGAATATACTGAGATTCAGCTCCATGTACACCCAATACACTATGATTTGCTTCTATCCCATAAGGAAGAACTAATCCGGGTATTTCCTAAAGAGACAGATTTATATATTTATCCGGATGAGGAACTAAGTAATACAAGCTGCATAATTGAATCAGCCAACGGACGAATTGAAGCCAGTGTTGACAGCCAGCTTGAAGAAATAAAAAGAAAACTCTTTGAGATGCTGGAGAGTGAACCAAATTGAATTTTGAACAGCTGATCAGCGAGATAGAAAAAATTGATAGCTTTAAGCGTTTTGGCAGAGTAAAAAGAGTAGTGGGTCTGATGATTGAGTCCCAAGGCCCGGAAAGTTCTATTGGGGATGTATGCATCATTCATATCGGCAAAGGACGGACAAGAAAGATCCAGGCGGAAGTAGTCGGATTTAAGAATGAGAATGTGATACTTATGCCTTATACAGATGTACAGGATATTTCACCAGGCTCTCTTGTCGAGACAACCTCGAGACCTCTTGAGGTGAAGATAGGCCCGGCTCTAATTGGACAGGCAATAGACTCACTCGGAAAGCCTCTAGATGGGTCCATGCTCCCAAAAGGGCTGACGCCAGTCCTAACGGAACAAACTCCTCCTAATCCTCTGAATAGACCGCCGATCTCTGAACCTATTGAAGTAGGTGTAAGAATGATCGACAGTATGCTGACTGTGGGAAACGGACAGCGGGTCGGGATATTTGCAGGAAGCGGAGTTGGAAAGAGCACTCTTCTTGGAATGATAGCCCGCAATACTAATGCAGATTTAAATGTGATTGCCCTTATTGGCGAGAGGGGCAGAGAAGTAAGGGAGTTCATTGAGAGAGACCTGGGGCCGGAAGGGCTGAGAAGATCCATAGTGGTTGTAGCTACCTCTGATCAGCCGGCACTCATGAGAATCAAAGGGGCATACACAGCCACAGCAATTGCTGAATATTTCAGGGACAAAGGCTTAAATGTCATGTTAATGATGGATTCAGTAACCAGGGTGGCAATGGCTCAGCGGGAAGTCGGCCTTGCAGTCGGAGAACCGCCAACAACTAAAGGCTATACGCCATCTGTTTTTGCTGTACTACCTAAGCTGCTTGAAAGAACAGGTACAAACGAATACGGCTCTATAACGGCATTTTATACCGTACTGGTGGACGGCGACGATATGAATGAACCAATCGCGGATACTGTCAGGGGAATATTGGATGGACACTTTGTTCTTGACCGGTCATTAGCGAACAAGGGGCAGTATCCAGCTATTAATGTCTTGAAAAGTGTAAGCCGTGTAATGAATCATATAGCAGATGCATCTCATGTTAAATCAGCTGAAAAGGTAAGAGAAATGCTGAGCACATATATCAATGCAGAGGATTTAATTAATATTGGAGCCTACAAACGCGGCTCATCGATGGAAATAGATGAAGCCATAAGATTATATCCTTCGATTATCTCTTTTTTGAAACAAGAAACGAACGAAAAAATTTCTATCTTGGAAAGCATTGGCCAATTAAAGGGATTAGCTGGAAAAGGGGAATAAAAAATGCAGTACCAATTTAAATTTAATAAAATCCTGACGATTAAAGAAAGAGAAAAAGATCAGGCATTTGATGTATATAATCAGGCTGTAAAACGATTTGAAGAAACTGCAAAGAAACTGTACGATCTGCTGAAAAAGAAAGAAGATCTGGAAGAATATCAGCAATCAAGACTGGCTGAAGGACTTCCGGTTCAGGAAATCAGGCATCACCAGCATTTTGTGAGCAGCCTTGAGAAAACAATTGACCATTATCAAAAGATGGTGGCAAATGCAAGAAGCCAAATGAATTTTCAGCAGGAAAAACTAATGGAAAAAAATATTGAAGTAAAGAAGTTTGAAAAAATGCAGGAAAGAGATTTAGCAGGCTTTTTGGAAAGCATGAAGCAAGCAGAAGGAAGGCAAATGGATGATATCTCGATTCAGCTGTATATGAATCGGGGAAATTAGGTGGTTAAATGGAAAAAATACCAGAAGAACAAGAGACACGCAAAACTAGCCGGTTTCAATGGTTTATATTTGCTTTCTTAATTCCGATTCTGTTCGGAATAACCGTAGCCCTGCTGGTTTTCACGCTATCAGGAAACAATATTTTTGA
Organism: Bacillus sp. 22-7; assembly: GCF_010628845.1. Classification (NCBI taxonomy): domain Bacteria; kingdom Bacillati; phylum Bacillota; class Bacilli; order Caryophanales; family Bacillaceae; genus Bacillus; species Bacillus sp. 22-7. The sequence goes on from NZ_NJQY01000037.1 coordinate 36,715, forward strand.
AACAGCCAAAAAATATAGCCAGGAAGTGCCATTTCTAGCTTCAGTTTTTAATGATAAGAACTCCCGTTCACAGGAAGTTAAGGAAGAGCAGCTCATCGGAATGCAGGCAGAAGTTAAAGATCGGGAAGCAAGAATATCTCAGCTGGAAAGCCAGCTTGACAGCAAAGAGCAGGAAATAGAAAGGGCAGGGCTCGAAAAGCAGAGGCTGGAGGAAGAAATCAGCGAGCTTACGGCTATAAAGGAAGAGAACAAGCGGGCCTTTAAAGATATCGTAAAGACTTATGAAAACATTTCTGCTAAAAAAGCAGCACCCATTTTAAGTGAGATGAAGGATGAAGAAGCAGTAAAAATCCTTGCAAATGTTAATTCTGATACGCTGGCTGACATTATGGAAAAGATGAATCCCGAAGATGCCGCACGTTATACAGCACTCCTGACAGCTGCTAAAAAAGCAGGCGGATCAAATAATTAACAGAAATCTTGAAAGGAGGTGAAATAGGTGCAAATCGGAGGATTAGGATTCATTCAGTCACAATATTCATCCAAAGATAAATTATCTCTGCAGGATGCACCGGGCAGTGGTTTTGGAAGTCTTTTCTTCGCTTTAACCGGAACCGCCAAACCGCAAGGAGAAAGCTTAACTTCTCCAGCAGATGAAAATGAGATCGGACAGTTAAAAGAAATTATTGAATTTCTAAAAGTAAGTGAGATCACGGAAGCAGAAAACGGAAGCGAGCTGCTAGATAAGATTTCCTTTCAAAATGAAACTGACATTATTGATATCATTTCAGAGCAGCTGGATCTTTCACAGGAAGAATTGGTGCAGATGCTTGAAGGTTTTATTGAACAGGTTCTGCCGGAAGTAAAGCTTAAGGATGTATATCCCGAACAAGATATAGATGCAGAAAATAAAATCCGTTTTTTAATATCCGCAATCTCCAATTTTGAACAAAAAGAAGGCATCAACTTGCAGGGGAAAGATCTTAGCGGGGCATTGAAAGTTCTGAAATTGTATGAATTGCTTTCTGCGAAACAAGACTTTCACACTAGTAAACTAAACCTGAAAGATTTCCTGAAAGATGTTCATGTGAAAATTGAGAGTCTGATAAACAATAGAGAGGGTATTTTACAGAAGATTTTTACCCCGCTTGCAAACGAATTAAACTCTATAAAACAACAAAATAATGCTGCTAATGAACCTGCGGGTCAGACTGCTGCTAAAATCATACACAGAGCAGAAACTGGTTTACAGGGATTTATTCAGGTTCAATCCTTTTCAAAACCTGAACAGATGGCTCTCCTGAATCCTCAGGGAAAGACAGTAAGTGCAGACCAGCTTATGCAGCAATTTGAAAACATATTATCAAGGAGCAGTTTCCTCAAAACGGGAGGGACACAAAAGCTTTTTATCAAGCTGAACCCTGACCATCTTGGAGCTCTGAGGATAGAACTTATTCAAAAGGACTCAGCGATGATTGCCAGGATACTTACTTCCTCTGGAGCAGCTAAAGAAATTCTGGATTCACAAATTAACGGATTGAAGCAAGCCTTGAGTTCACAAAACATCCAGTTCGAGAGAATAGAAATCTCCCAGCAAATGACGCAGCAGGATCGGTCTTTTAACAAAGATCCCCAGCAGCAGGAACAGAGGCAGCAGCAGAACAAGGATGATCATAATCCGCAGCCTGAGAGAGAATTTAACAGCTCTTTTGAAGAAGCACTTCTTAATACAGAAGCATAGGAGTGATAGAAATTGGCAAATACAATAGATTCTTCCCTAATGCTATCAAACTACCAAAGCCAAAACCGAAAAACCGGCTCAGATATATTAGGAAAAGATGATTTCCTTAAGATTCTGATGACACAGCTGCAAAACCAGGATCCCATGAATCCGATGCAGGACAAGGACTTCATTGCGCAAATGGCAACCTTCTCGTCTTTGGAGCAGATGACCAATATGAATAAGACGATGGAGAAGTTATTGGCTTTTCAGGAGCAGAACCAGCTGATGACATACAATAACTTTCTGGGGAAAAACGTCACCTGGCATAAATTGACCGAATCAAGTGAACCAAACCAGGACCCAAGTATAGAAGAAGGAACTGGGAGAGTAGTCTCTATCCAGTATAAGAATAATTCTGCAATATTTATTTTGGATGATGGAACGGAGCTTGAACCTGCAAATATTTCTCAACTAAATGAATAAAAGGAAGTGAGTGGGTGGATAAACTTATTTTTCGTCCGATCCACACCCAGCCGGTAATTACACCAAAAGAGTATGCCGTTCAAACTTCAAAGCAATCAAAAAATACATTCTCTGCCCACCTCCAGACAGCCTTGCAGACTGAGTCCCAATTAATAGTCAGCAAGCATGCAAAACAGAGACTCCAACAGAGAGGTATAGATATTAGTGCAGAGCGATGGGGGCAAATTGAAGAGAAAGTTCAGGAAGCCAAGCATATGGGTGTTAAAGAATCCCTGGTATTGCTCAAAGATGCAGCACTTATAGTAAGTGCAAAGAATAATACAGTGATTACTGCAATGGATCGTAAAGAGGCTCAAACCCAAATATTCACAAATATCAATGGAACCATAATTCTGGATAATAACTAGGCTGGACCGTAGAAGGAGGCCTAAGCTGCTGACTGACAGAAGCAGCATAAAGAGAGGAGCAACTAACTAATGTTACGTTCAATGTATTCAGGAATAAGCGGAATGAAAAACTTTCAGACAAAGCTTGATGTTATTGGGAATAATATTGCAAATGTTAATACTTTTGGATATAAAAAGGGTCGGGTTAATTTTAAAGATATGGTGAGTCAGACTATTTCAGGTGCAACAGGAAGCGGGGCTAATTCAGGCGGTATAAATCCTAAGCAGGTTGGCCTTGGTTCCCAACTATCCTCAATTGATACAATTGATACACAGGGGAGTTTACAAACTACTGGCCGTGTATTGGATATAGGGATTCAAGGTGATGGCTATTTAATGGTTCAGCGGGGAAATAACACCTTTTACACCCGCGCTGGAAATTTGTATCTGGATGATAATGCAAATCTAGTTACAGCATCAGGAGATAAAGTTAAAGGAGCTGATGGGACAGCTATCCAGTTAAATGGAGGGAATGCTACCGTCATTAAGAGCTTAAGTATATCGAATGATGGAACTATAAACTTTTTAATAGACGGGAACGATACCCTGCAGACTGCCGGACCAATTGGAATAGCACGCTTTAATAATAATGGCGGTCTTGAAAAAATTGGAGACAATCTCTATAAGGACACTGTAAACTCAGGTGATGCAGTCCCATTGACCCCGGGAGAAGACGGTGCTGGAGTACTCGTTTCCGGTACACTGGAAATGTCAAACGTAGACCTGTCAGAAGAATTCACTGAAATGATCACAGCACAGCGCGGTTTCCAGGCAAACACACGAATCATTACAACATCAGATGAAATCCTGCAGGAGCTTGTTAATTTAAAACGTTAATCTAAAGGAGGGTCAGGGCTGAAGGTACAGGATATTTAGCCCTGAAATAAACATTGATTAAAGTATCTCGCCTGAACGGCAAAACTTTTGTATTGAATGCTTTGTACATAGAAACAGTAGAGTCTTTTCCAGATACGACAATTACGCTCACGAATGGGAAGAAGTATGTTGTAAAGGAATCTGAAGATCGAGTCATGCAATCGATTTTAAAATTCTATCAATCTGTTAATCTACTGGGGCAGCAGCTGGCGGAGGGAAATGAAAATGAAGAACAATAAGCTGTTAATGATAATGTTAATGATGCTTGTAGCAATCACGCTTATAGGAGCTATTGCCCTGGTGCTTGTAATGAAGTTTTCGGGTGATAATGAAACAAAAGAGCCGACCATTGATGAAGTGCTGGAGGCCTCTGTGGATATTCCGCAAGTTACAGCCAATTTAGCGAGTGATGATTATATCAGGATTTCTTTTAAAATCCAGACTGAAAACAAAAAAGCAAAAGAGGAATTGCAAAAAAGAGATTTTCAGGTTAAAAACCTCATCATTCAGGAATTGTCCGAAATGAAAGCAGAGGATATACAGGGGAAAGAAGGCCAAATCAAGCTGCAGGAAGATTTGAAAACCAAGATAAACGGTTTAATGCAAGAAGGAAAGATCGTTCAGGTGTACATAACTGAATCTCTCCTCCAGTGAAAACCAAATAATTTACTGCAATAAATGGAGGTGAGGATTCATGTCAGGTGAGGTCTTATCGCAGAGCGAGATTGATGCCCTGCTTTCGGCTCTCTCTACCGGAGAAATGGATGCTGATGAGCTGAAAAAGGAACAAACTGAGAAAAAAGTAAAAGTTTATGATTTTAAAAGAGCATTAAGATTTTCTAAAGATCAAATACGAAGCTTAACAAGAATTCATGAAAATTTTGCCCGGCTTTTAACCACCTTTTTTTCTGCCCAGCTGAGGACCTATGTGCAAATTTCGGTTGCTTCTGCGGACCAGATACCATATGAAGAATTTATCCGGTCCATACCGAAAATGACCATATTGAATGTAATTGAAGTGCCCCCTCTGGATGGAAGAATTCTCATGGAAGTGAACCCAAACGTCGCTTATGCCATGATGGACAGGCTGATGGGCGGCAGAGGATCAAGCATCAATAAAATTGATAATTTAACAGAAATTGAAACAAAAATCATGTCAGCTACATTTGAAAGGGCCTTTGAAAACTTAAGGGAAGCCTGGAGTACAATCGCTGACATTGATCCGATATTATCTGATTTTGAGGTAAATCCGCAATTTCTGCAAATGGTCTCTCCAAATGAAACAGTTGTCGTAATCTCACTAAATACGATCATTGGGGAAACGAGCGGAATGATTAATATATGTATACCTCACGTTGTTCTTGAGCCCATTATTCCTAAGCTGTCTGTACATTATTGGATGCAGACGGACAAAAAGGAAAGGGAGCCGGAGGTCATTGCCAGGCTAGAACGAAACATTCAGAAAGCCGAAGTTCCGGTCATATGTGAACTCGGCAGTTCTGACATAGCCATACAGGATTTCTTAACACTCGATATTGGAGATGTTATTGAGTTAAACCAGGGGATTGACCAGGCTCTTACAATAAAAGTCGGCAATATCCCGAAATTCATCGGACAGCCCGGAAAAATGAATAAAAAAATGGCAGTGCAAATTTTAGACACTGTGAAAGGGGGAGATGAGGATGATGAGTGATGATATGCTTTCGCAAGATGAAATTGATGCTCTATTAAGGGGAGCAGCTGACGACAGCGAAGAAACAGACAATTATAATGAAGCATTTTTTCAAACTGAGGATTATTTGTCCCATATGGAGCAGGACGCTCTTGGTGAAATCGGCAATATCTCATTTGGAAGCTCTGCTACAGCATTGTCTACTTTGTTAAATCAAAAAGTTGATATCACAACACCTGCTGTATCAGTTGTTTTGCGTAAAAAATTAGCTGATGAATTCCCGCATCCTTATGTAGCAATTCAGGTGAATTATACGGAAGGCTTCTTTGGAAGCAACCTGCTTGTAATACAGCAATCAGATGCAGCCATCATTGCTGACTTAATGCTTGGGGGCGATGGTACCAGCCCGGCTGACCTAATGGGGGAGATTCAGTTAAGCGCCGTTCAGGAGGCAATGAACCAGATGATGGGTTCTGCAGCCACTTCTATGTCAACCATCTTTGGTAAAAAGGTAGATATTTCACCGCCGGCAATCGATATTCTTGATTTGCCTCAGGGAGAAGGTGCCGATCGAGTCCCGGCTGATGACATGCTTGTAAGAATTTCGTTCCGTTTGAAAATTGGCAGTCTGATTGACTCGAATATTATGCAGCTGCTTCCTTTGGAATTTGGCAAAAGCCTTGTAAATGAATTATTAAATCCTGGTCAGGACCTTTCAGAAAATAGCGCTTTCTCTGAAGAGAAGCCGGCGGCGCAAACACAGCCCGATTATAAGGAAAGCCAGGTTTCTTATGATCATAAACCTGAAGTACACACAGGCGGACTAGATCAGCCTTACACTCAAACGAGTTATTCCGGAGAGCAGCCGGCATATTCGCAGCCGGTAATGAGTCAGGCAACAAACCCTCAAAGCTATCCGCCTGCTCAAAACCAGGCTCAGCATTCCGGACCGCAGCATTTCGGAGGCACTTATGCAAATGGAGTGCAGCCGAATGTACAGCCGGCGGCCTTTTCGAGTTTTGAACCATACCATATGCAGGAGACTGAAACAAAAAATTTAGATATGCTTTTGGATATACCGCTTCAGGTAACGGTCGAGCTGGGAAGGACCAAACGTTCCGTAAAGGAGATTCTTGAATTGTCTTCCGGTTCAATTATCGAACTGGATAAACTGGCAGGTGAACCTGTTGATATTCTGGTGAATAACCGTTTAATTGCACAGGGTGAAGTGGTTGTCATTGATGAAAACTTTGGTGTGAGAGTTACAGATATTATCAGCCAGAGTGACCGAATAAAAAAATTAAGATAAAAAGTGGGGGTTATTATAATGGCACATAAAATTTTAATAGTTGACGATGCAGCTTTTATGCGAATGATGATCAAAGATATTTTATCCAAGAATGGGTATGACGTAGTAGGCGAAGCTGCTGACGGTGCGCAGGCTGTTGAAAAATATAAGGAAACACAGCCTGACCTTGTCACAATGGATATAACCATGCCGGAAATGGATGGAATTACAGCTCTGAAAGAAATTAAAAAATTAAATCCAGCTGCAAAAGTCATTATGTGTTCTGCAATGGGCCAGCAGGCGATGGTTATTGATGCCATTCAGGCTGGAGCAAAGGATTTTATCGTAAAACCGTTCCAGGCTGATAGAGTACTGGAAGCAATTGGCAAAACTTTGGGCTAGTCATTATTCTTTTTAGAGGGTGCAAAATAGTGTGTAATGTAAAGAAAGTGATTTCTTTGCTGCTGTTGTTTTCAATTGTTCTGCTGGGCGTGCAGCCGCAGGCCCAGGCAGAGCAATTGAATAATAGTGTTAAAGAATGTATGAAAAATCCTGAGGAATGCGGAAAACAGGAGTTAAAAGAATCAAAGGATTCAAAGACAGCAGAAGGACAGAAACAACAGGATGAAAGCGGCAAAATTGGCCTTACTTTTTGGGATTTTATAAAGATGATTTTAGCAACAGGCTTCACGATTGGATTACTGTATGGTCTTCTAAAGTTCATCAATAAAAAAAGTAAGGTGTATAACAGGTCGCAATTGGTTGAAAACCTCGGAGGGACAGCTTTAGGTGCAAACAGGTCAATTCAGCTGATTAAAGTTGGAAAACGCATTTTGGTAGTAGGGGTAGGAGAAAATATTCAGCTGTTAAAAGAAATAGACAACTCAGAAGAGTACAGCCAGATCATCAAAGAACATAATGACAAACTTGAACAGCTTATCCGTCCAAGCGACATTGTGACAAAGGTGATGAAAAGAACACAGCAAACAGAGGAAAACAAGCAAGGCAGCCAAAACTTCAGTGCACTGCTCGGGATTCAGCTGGATGAAATGAAAAAGGGCAGAAAAAAACTGTTTGATGAATTAGAAAGAAAGGGCCAGAAGAAAGATGAATGAATTCATGGAGTTTTTTAATAGCAGCTCTCCTGAAAATGTATCTACATCTGTGAAGCTTTTTTTATTGCTGACGGTACTTTCTCTCGCACCGAGTATTCTAATATTAATGACATGCTTTACAAGGATTGTCATAGTTCTTTCCTTTGTCAGAACGGCGCTTGCTACTCAGCAAATGCCGCCGAACCAGGTTTTAATCGGCCTATCCTTATTCCTGACATTCTATATTATGGCTCCAACCATGCAGGAAGTGAACGAACAGGCTTTAACTCCTTTATTCAATGAAGAAATAAATCTGGAACAAGCGTACGAAAAAGCATCAATACCCTTCAAGGAATTTATGAGTGCCCACACAAGGCAGAAGGACTTGGCTCTATTTCTTGAATACTCCGGGGCTGAAGCGCCGGCTTCCATTGAAGATATTCCGCTTACGAGTCTTGTTCCGGCATTTGCCATAAGTGAAATTAAAACAGCTTTTCAAATTGGCTTTATGATTTTTATTCCTTTTCTGGTTATCGACATGGTTGTTGCCAGTGTGTTGATGTCCATGGGGATGATGATGCTTCCTCCGGTTATGATTTCGCTTCCGTTCAAAATATTATTATTTGTACTGGTGGACGGATGGTACTTAGTAGTTAAATCCCTTTTACAAAGCTTTTAAGCAGGTGAACATTCAGAATGACTCCAGAAACAGTTATATCCATTGCAGAAAGAGGGATCATCACTGTATTGATGATTTGCGGTCCCTTGCTAATTCTGGCACTAGTAGTCGGCTTAGTTGTCAGCATTTTTCAGGCTACAACTCAAATTCAGGAACAGACGCTGGCTTTTATTCCTAAAATTGTAGCGGTCCTTGTCGGTGTTGTATTCTTTGGTCCTTGGATGCTTAGCCACATGCTCTCGTATGCAAATGAGATTTTCTCTAATTTGACCAGGTTTGTAGGCTGATGACATGTTAGATTTTCTGCCTTCTTTTCCGGCTTTTTTACTTATTTTTGTAAGGGTGACATCTTTCTTTTTAATGATGCCCCTTTTTTCTTACAGATCCATCCCGGCATCACATAAAATTGGCCTTGGCTTCTTTTTGGCCTGGATTATGTTCCTGGGCATGGATGTTCCTGCACTTGAAATTGACGGCACATTTTTTCTTTTAATCATAAAAGAAGCATTGGTTGGGCTGATGGTTGGATTTATTGCCTATTTAATCCTTTCAGCCATTCAAATTGCCGGAGGGTTTATTGATTTTCAGATGGGTTTTGCCATTGCGAATGTGATTGATCCGCAGACAGGAGCGCAGAGCCCTTTAATGGGACAGTATTTGTATACGATCGCTCTCTTTTTTTTATTAACCGTTAATGGTCACCATCTCATGCTTGATGGAGTGTTTTACAGCTATAATTTTATCCCGCTGGATCAGGCATGGATTTCTTTCGGGGATGAAAATATGGCTGAATATGTCATTAAGGCCATGAATACGATGTTCGTTATTGCCTTTCAGATGTCCATCCCAGTTGTCGGCAGTCTGTTTCTTGTAGATATTGCGTTAGGGATTGTCGCCAGGACAGTTCCGCAGCTAAATGTTTTTGTCGTTGGACTTCCTTTGAAAATAGGCGTCAGTTTTATTGTTCTGATCGTTGTTATGAGTGTATTAATATATGCTTTTTCCCTTGCAATTGAAACGATGCTGCAGACAATGAGAGGGCTTATGGAGCTTATGGGAGGTTCATAGAATGAGGTTACTGCTTTCTTTAGATCTTCAGCTGTTTTCCGGAGAAAAAACAGAAAAAGCCACTCCGAAAAAAAGGCAGGATTCTAGAAAAAAAGGACAAGTAGCCAAAAGCCAGGATGTTAATACAGCCATCGTCCTTTTAGCTGTGTTTCTGTTTTTGCTGTTTGCCGGATCGTATTTGAAGAATATCATCCTTTATATATTTACGCATTCATTTAATGATTATATGAAGATGCCGCTGACAGAGGCGAATGTTCAGGTGATTTTTCTTGATGTACTAAAGGAACTGGTGCTTTTTTTAGGTCCTATCATGCTGATTGCTATGCTTGCGGGTGTAGCTGCAAACTTCATGCAGGTAGGCACTCTTTTTTCAACAGAAGCCATACAGCCTAAATTGGAGAAACTGGATCCGATAAAAGGCTTTAAGCGCATTTTTTCAATGAGGGCGATCGTGGAGCTGCTAAAGTCAATGCTTAAGATTGCTTTTGTCGGTGTCGCTGCGTTTACCGTTTTATGGTTAAGGATGGATGAAATATTAATTCTTTCCCAAAAATCAGTAGGAACGGCGATGGCCACAATTGCCAGCCTGACCGTTCAAATGGGTTTAATTGCTTCAGCGGCACTTCTATTTTTATCCGTCCTGGACTATCTGTATCAAAAATACGATTTTGAAAAGAACATTCGCATGTCAAAACAGGACATTAAGGATGAACACAAAAATATTGAAGGGGATCCGTTAATTAAATCCAAGATTAAGCAAAGACAGAGGGAAATGGCAATGAGAAGGATGATGCAGGAAGTCCCTAAAGCAGATGTGGTTATTACCAACCCGACACATTTTGCCATAGCCTTGAGCTATGATGAAACAAAAAGTGATGCTCCTATTGTAGTGGCGAAAGGTGTGGACTTTGTTGCCCAAAAGATTAAATTAATCGCAAAGGAGCATGATGTAATCGCTGTTGAAAACAGGCCGCTTGCCAGGGCTCTTTATAGTCAGGCAGAAATTGGCCAGGCTATCCCTGAAGAGTTTTTCAAGGCTGTTGCAGAGATTTTAGCTTATGTGTACAGAACTAAAAACAAAATTTAACCAGAGAAATATGAAATAGCTGGTCTTAGGAAGCTGTTGAATGGCTGCCAAGGCGTTTCCGCTTTTGTAAGGAGAGAGTTTCGATGCAAGTAAGAGACTTATCAGTATTGATGAGTGTAATTTTAATAGTAGCCATGCTTATTATTCCTTTTCCGCCTTGGCTTTTAAGTGTACTGATAATCATTAATATTGCGCTTGCACTTATGGTTTTGCTGACGGCCATGAATATGAAGGAAGCGCTAGAATTTTCCATTTTCCCTTCCTTAATATTGTTAATGACATTATTCAGGCTGGGATTGAATGTTTCTACAACCAGATCTATTTTATCGGAAGGGGAAGCAGGAAGGGTCGTTGAAACATTTGGTTCATTCGTAACCGGCGGTAATGTTATAGTCGGACTTGTTGTATTCTTAATCCTCATTATTATTCAATTTATCGTCATTACCAAAGGTTCTGAGAGGGTTTCTGAAGTTGCGGCGCGTTTTACACTTGACGCCATGCCGGGTAAACAGATGAGTATCGATGCAGACTTAAATGCAGGGATGATCTCTGAGCATGAAGCTCGCGAGCGACGTGAAAAAATCAGCCGTGAATCTGATTTTTACGGTTCAATGGATGGAGCCAGTAAATTTGTAAAAGGTGACGCCATTGCAGGAATCATTATAACTCTAATAAATCTTCTGTTCGGAGTAGTCATTGGGATGATGCAGCTGGGGCTGCCGTTTGGAGAGGCTGCGATGAAATATTCTACACTGACCGTCGGAGACGGAATTGTCAGTCAGATTCCGGCACTGCTAATCTCTACGGCGACGGGTATTGTCGTAACAAGAGCGGCGTCAGATGGAAATATTGGTAAAGATATTACTTCCCAGCTATTTGCTTATCCGAAAATGTTATATGTTACTGGCGGAACTATCATTCTGCTAGGGTTATTGACACCAATAGGGCTCGTTTTAACACTGCCGATTGGCGGCTTGATGATTTTTGGCGGATATACGATTGCCAAGACTCCACAGCCGGATAAGGAACAATTGCTGGAGATGGAAGAAGAAATCGAGACCGATGAAATGAAAAGTCCTGAAAGCGTGGTTAACCTATTAAATGTAGATCCGATAGAATTCGAGTTTGGCTATGGGTTAATACCTCTTGCTGATACGAATCAGGGCGGGGACCTTCTGGACAGGATTGTCATGATCAGAAGACAGCTGGCGATTGAATTGGGTCTAGTCATTCCGGTAGTTAGAATACGTGATAATATTCAGCTGCAGCCGAATGAATACAGATTGAAGATAAAAGGAAATGAAATGGCCCGCGGAGAGCTTCTGCTTGATCATTACTTGGCAATGAGTCCCGGTATTGATGATGATAGCATCGAAGGTATTGATACGATTGAGCCTTCCTTCGGCCTGCCGGCAAAATGGATAACAGAAGAAATGAAAGAGCAGGCAGAAATTTTCGGCTATACAGTCGTTGACCCTCCATCTGTTGTATCTACTCATATAACAGAGGTTATAAAAAGCAATGCACATGAGTTATTAGGACGCCAGGAAACAAAACAGCTGATTGATCATGTTAAGGAAAGCTATCCGATCCTTGTTGAAGAAGTTACACCAAATCCGTTGTCTGTCGGTGAAGTTCAAAAGGTGCTTGCAAAATTATTGAAGGAAAACATCTCGATCCGGAATTTGCCGGTTATTTTTGAAACGCTTGCCGATTTTGCCAAATCTACAAGTGATACAGATTTACTTACAGAATATGCCCGTCAGTCTTTGGCCAGACAAATCACGAACCAGTTTTCACAGCAGGGTGATTCTATAAAAGTCGTTACCCTTTCAGGGAGAGTTGAGAAAATGGTTGCAGAAGGTGTTCAGCAGACAGAACAAGGCAATTATTTATCTATGGATCCTGCGGTATCGCAGAATATTCTTGAATCGATAGCGTCCCAGGTTGAACAGCTTTCATTGATGGAGCAGACGCCAATTGTCCTTTGTTCTCCAGCAGTCAGAATGTATGTCAGACAATTAACAGAAAGGTATTTCCCGCAAATACCTATCCTTTCCTATAACGAGCTGGAAGCAAATGCGGAAGTTCAAAGTGTCGGGGTGGTGAATATAGATTGAAGGTAAAAAAGTTCATGGCAGCGTCCATGCCTGATGCGATGAAACAAATACGCGCGGAACTGGGTAAAGATGCCGTAATTTTAAATTCACGAGTAGTATATATAGGCGGGTTTTTAGGCTTTTTTAAGAAGAGAAGTATAGAAGTGATGGCAGCAGCAGATCCAAATCAGGAAATAGAGCAAAAACCCGCTGTTAAGCCTGCAGTAATCCCTGCTGCTGCAAATCATTTCAAGGAAAACACTGAAGAGTCCCCATTTACAGGATCGAAAACTTCAAATGAGCTGATTAGAGAGATTAGCAGCTTAAAACAAATGATGTCCTCATTGGCTGGTGGACAGCAGATAAGTATGGTTTACCCTGAACCGGTAAGAAAAGTCATGCATGTTCTCAAAGAACAGGAAATTGACAATTCCATTCAGGACCAAGTGCTTCAAGTATTGCTGGAAAAATGGTACCTGGGCGGTGCCAAAGCTAAAGTTACTGAAGTAGAAGCCTGGCTGCATGAAGAACTAATAAAGCAAATTGAGAATATTCCATTCAGCGGGATTTCATTCACCAAAAAATATATTAATGTAGCAGGTCCAACTGGCGTAGGGAAAACAACTACCTTGGCGAAGATGGCAGCAGAGTGTGTAATTAAACATAAAAAAAAGGCTGCATTTATCACAGCCGACACCTACAGGATCGCGGCGATCGATCAATTAAAAACATATGCAGGCATCCTGGATATACCTTTAGAAGTTTGCTATACAATAGATGACTTCAGACAGGCAGCAGAGAAGCTGAAAGATTACGACCTTGTACTAATAGATACAGCCGGACGGAATTTCAGGAACAGACAGTATGTGGAAGATTTAAAGAATGTGATTGACTTTGAGAAGGATATGGAAACCTTTTTAGTGCTCTCGCTTACCGCGAAACAAAAGGATATGGAAGATATATATAATCAGTTTTCAATTATAGACATTGATAAACTTATCTTTACAAAGGCAGATGAAACGTCAACTTACGGTGCCATGTACAACATCATTAATAAATACAAAAAAGGTGCAGCTTATATTACAAATGGCCAGGATGTTCCTGATGATATCCTGATGGCAGGGCCGGAAGCTATTGTAAAACAACTAATGGGGAATAAGAAATGAACGATCAGGCAGAAAGGCTAAGAGCAAGACTGAAAGAAGAAGACGGCCGAAGTCATCAATTTAAAACAATTGCAGTGGTAAGCGGAAAAGGGGGAGTAGGGAAAACAAATTTTTCATTGAATTTCTCTATTTCCCTATCCAAAACGGGCTACAGAGTATTGTTATTCGATTTGGATATTGGCATGGGGAATGTTGAGATTCTCATGGGAAGATCAGCTGAGTATTCAATTGCTGATTTTTTAGAAATGGATATACCTTTAAATAATATTATTTCAGAGGGGCCATATGGACTGAATTATATTGGCGGCGGGACGGGCCTTTCGCATATTGTGAAACTCGATGAAGAGCAAATTTCCAGATTTACCGGAGAACTTGCCCAGCTCATTCAAAACTATGATTATATCATTTTTGATATGGGTGCAGGCATTACAGAAGAATCGGCGAAGTTCATACTCTCTGTTCAGGAAATAGTGGTCATTACTACACCTGAACCAACGTCTATCACAGATGCATACTCAGTAATGAAGAATATACATCTTTTGGATGATAAGATTCCATTTCAATTGGTCATTAACAGGTCTGAAGGAGAACGGGAAGGGCAGGAAACATATAAAAGGATTTCTGCTGTCGCTTCAAGGTTTTTAGGGAGGGATGCTGACCTCCTGGGAATTATTCCGGATGATCGCACCATACAGCAGGCTGTTAAACGGCAGATTCCTTTCATTATTTATCATGAAAATTCAGCTGCTTCAAAAGCAATTCGGAGTATGACTGAGAAAGTTGGCGGCAGGCCTGGAGGGCCTGCTGGTGAGTATCATACTTCCCAATTTATTTCAAAGCTCAAAAAATTTCTTTTTAATAGGGGGTGAATCAGCATGAAGACTATAAAAGTGCTTGTAGTGGATGATTCAGCCTTTATGAGGAAACTGATTGCGGATCTCCTCTCTGAAGATGAGAGAATTCAAGTTGTTGGGACAGCCAGAAACGGAGAAGAAGGCTTAAGGAGAATTAAAGAATTAACTCCTGATGTGGTAACAATGGATGTTGAAATGCCGGTTCTAAACGGCCTGGAAGCTCTCAAAATAATTATGAAAAATATGCCTGTTCCTGTAGTTATGCTTTCAAGCACAACGAAGGAAGGCACTGATAATACCTTTACTGCCATGGAATATGGGGCAGTAGATTTTATAGCAAAGCCATCTGGGCCAATTTCCCTGGATCTGCATAAAATTAAAACTGAATTAACAGATAAAGTAGTGCAGGCCAGTAACGCGAATATGAAAGGTCTGGTTAATTTTTCAGGTGTTGGAAAAAAATCTGCCGGACTTCAGCGAAATTATAGTAAAATAGAACCAAGTCAATCTATTTATCTTAATCGTTCTGCTGATGAATCAAGCCTTAATGTCAAACAGCTTATCTGTATGGGAACTTCCACTGGCGGACCACGGGCACTTCAAAAAGTGCTGAAGGATCTACCGGGAGATCTTAACGCACCGATTCTAATTGTTCAGCATATGCCTGCCGGATTTACGAAGTCACTGGCAAGCAGACTAAACGGATTATCGGCGTTATCGGTTAAGGAAGCCGAAGAAGGAGATATTCTTAAAAACGGGACAGCCTATATTGCTCCTGGCGGCTTTCATTTGACAGCTTCAAGGTTAGGCAGGGATCTTGTTATACATCTGGATAAATCACCTCCAAGGAACGGACACAGACCTTCAGTTGATGTGATGTTTGAGTCTGTGGGTGAAGTTGACGGGATCAGGAAGATTGCTGTCATAATGACTGGAATGGGATCAGATGGCAAAAATGGCCTGATGGGACTGAAGAAAAGCGGTGAAGTAAAAGCCATCGCTGAATCAGAAGAATCATCCATTGTATTTGGAATGCCAAGAGCAGTGATAGAGTCAGGCCTGGCAGATGATGTGCAGCATATTGAACGTATAGCAGAATCCATATTGAAATTTGTTTAAAGCCGAGGGGGCAGGCGCATGGAGATGAACCAATATTTAGAGGTGTTTATCGAAGAAAGCAAGGAGCATTTGCAGTCGTGCAATGAACAGCTTCTTGAATTAGAGAAAAATCCTGATGATATAAAAATAGTTAATGAGATTTTCAGATCAGCTCATACGCTGAAAGGCATGTCAGCCACCATGGGTTATGAAGATCTCGCAAATCTAACTCATCAGATGGAAAATGTTCTTGATGCAATCAGAAATCAGAAGATAAAAGTAAATGCTGAAATTCTCGATGTCGTTTTTCTGGCTGTTGATGATCTTGAAGCAATGGTCCAATCAATTTCAGAAGGCGGAGACGGCAAAAGGGATGTTTCCATAGCTGTTGAAAAGCTGATGCTCATAGAAAAAGGGGAAAGCCCGGCATTATCAAAAGCAAGAGCCGAAACGGCAGCTGCTATTGCTGAACCGCAAGGACTGGCCAAGAGTACATATGATGATTTCGAGTGGACCGTGATTCAGCAATCGAAGGAGCAGGGCTTTGAGACCTATGAAATATCCATAGCCTTGCGGGCTGATTGTCTGCTGAAAGCAGCCAGAGTCTTTATGGTTTTTGAGGTCCTCGAGAAGAGCGGGGAAGTGATAAAAGCCACTCCTTCTGTTGAGCAGCTTGAAGAAGAGCAATTTGATCAGGAATTCTCTGTAACAATTGTGACCCAAGAAACACCCGAAGTTATCCGACAGAAACTTTTGAAGGTCTCAGAAGTGGACAGCATAGATATCCTGGAGGTTTCTATGGGGAATAACATCTCCCGGGAAGCTGTGAAGGAGGAAAGTAATCTGCAGCCTGAAGTGGAGGAGAAGACAGATCGTGCTTCAGATATGCCAAAAGAGGAGAAGAAGGCGCCTGCAGCAAAGCAAGTCAGCAACAAAACCATTAGGGTGAATATCGAGAGACTGGATATCCTTATGAACCTGTTTGAAGAATTGGTGATTGACAGAGGCAGACTTGAACAAATATCCAAGGAATTAAACAATCAGGAACTCCACGAAACGGTTGAGCATATGTCAAGGATCTCTGGAGATCTGCAGAATATTATTCTAAATATGCGCATGGTCCCAATAGAAACAGTATTCAATCGTTTCCCGAGAATGGTCAGACAATTAGCAAGAGATTTAAACAAAAAGATCAACCTCGAAATTGTCGGTGCAGATACCGAACTGGACCGAACGGTTATCGATGAAATTGGCGATCCGCTTGTTCACTTAATCCGAAATGCATTAGACCATGGTGTTGAAACACCGGAAGTACGTAAAGCAAATGGTAAAGGTGAAGAAGGAAATGTCATTCTAAAGGCTTATCACAGCGGCAATCATGTTTTCATTGAAATAGAGGATGATGGCGCAGGCATAAACAAGGATAAGGTTATAATGAAAGCATTAAAAAATGGCATCATTACAGAGCAAACGGCTTCAGCACTAACTGACAAACAGGCATATGAACTTATCTTTGCCTCAGGATTCTCAACTGCGGATAAAATCTCGGATGTTTCCGGACGAGGTGTAGGTCTGGATGTTGTCAAGAATACAATTGAGTCATTGGGAGGATCCGTATCCATTGATTCAAAAGTTGGACAGGGGTCCATATTCTCCATACAGCTGCCATTAACTTTATCCATTATTTCTGTCATGCTCGTTGAGATTGAAAAGGAAAAATATGCAATCCCTCTATCTTCTATTATTGAAACAGCTATTATCAGAAAAGAAGACGTCTTAAGTGCACATAATCAGAAGGTGATAGATTTCAGAGGCAAGGTTGTTCCGCTTCTTTCATTGAAGGAAATCTTTGAGGTGCCATCTGACACTCATGAAGATGAATTCATTTCCATTGTCATCGTCAGAAAAGGGGAAAAGATGGCTGGGCTTGTGGTGGATTCCTTTATCGGGCAGCAGGAAGTCGTTTTAAAATCACTAGGAAACTACTTAACAAGCGTGTTTGCCATTTCCGGAGCAACTATATTAGGAGATGGACAGGTTGCCCTGATAGTGGACTGCAATGCATTGATAAAATAATACATTTTGACGAGGAGTGAACATGTTGAGTGAGGCGGCAGCAGCGGATTTAAAATTGATTGTATTTCAGCTGAAAGATAAAGAATATGCAATTCCAGTTAATCAGGTGCGTTCCATTGAGAAAGTTGAGCACATTACCCGGGTTCCTCGAACAGTTGGTTTTGTTAAAGGAGTAATCAATTTAAGGGGTGTTGTGACACCTATTATTAGTCTGAGAAGCAGATTTAATCTTGAAGAGGCTGAATATAATGAGCATTCACGAGTCATCATCGCAGTATTGAACGATATGGAAGTCGGTTTGATTGTAGATTCTGCAAATGATGTGATTGATGTGGCGCCTGAATCAATTGAACCCCCTCCGGAGGTAATAGGCTCAGAAGATGCCGATTTTATCAAGGGTGTTACAAAGATCGAAAAACGGTTATTTATCCTGATAGATTTAAAAAAAGTTCTGAATCCTGAAGAATTGGCAGCTCAGGATGAAAAAGGATTAGCGGGATGAATTTTTTAGAAAAAAATATCAGCAGCATGCAATTGGATATTCTTAAAGAAATCGGGAATATTGGTG
Organism: Bacillus sp. 22-7; assembly: GCF_010628845.1. NCBI lineage: Bacteria > Bacillati > Bacillota > Bacilli > Caryophanales > Bacillaceae > Bacillus > Bacillus sp. 22-7. The sequence goes on from NZ_NJQY01000037.1 coordinate 54,992, forward strand.
CGGGTCATGCGGCTACTGCATTATCAACGCTGCTTAATAAAAAAATTGATATGTCTGTTCCGGATGTGAAAATTGTTTCTTTTAATGAAATGATCGATATGGCAGGAGGCCCGGAAAATGTTGTGGCAGGGGTGTTTCTAAGGATAGAAGGAGACGCCCCTGGCAGCATGTTTTTTGTCCTGCCTCTTACACAGGCTGAAATCTTTATTCGGGAACTGCCTGGAAACATTCCTTTTTGTGCAGATGAGCTGCCATATGATGAACTTGCTCTATCCGCTCTACAGGAGCTTGGCAACATTTTATCAGGATCATATTTATCTTCGTTATCGGATTTTACTAAGCTGTCACTTTTCCCTTCAGTGCCGATGCTAAGCATTGATATGGTGGGGGCAATTATCGGAACAGGTCTCCTGGAAATTTCGCAGGTGAGCGATTATGCCATCGTAATTGATACAGCTTTAAATGATGAGCTTCAAAATACGGATGCTGTTAATGGCCATTTCTTTCTGCTGCCTGATCCTGAATCATTTCAAATAATCTTTAAGGCATTGGGAGTTCCGGATTATGAATAGTATTCAAGAAATTGTAAAAGTCGGTATAGCAGATATGAATATTGTTAAAACTCCCGGATTAATCAGGACATCAGGACTTGGTTCCTGTGTTGGTGTGGTTCTTTTTGATCTTAGTGCAGAAATTGCCGGGCTGGCACATATTATGCTGCCTGATTCATCTCTTGCAAAAAACACAAGCTTTAATTCAGCTAAATATGCTAATACTGCAATCAGGGATTTAGTGAGCCTGATGGAGAAAAAAGGTGCAAAAGCTTCACAATTAAAAGCCAAAATTGCCGGCGGAGCCCAAATGTTCCAATACTCCTCCGGAAGTGATTTAATGAGGATTGGCCCAAGGAATGTGGAAGCAGTAAAAAAGGAACTAAATTCCTTAAAGATTGCTATTTTAGGTGAAGATGTTGGCGGACATAGCGGCAGAACAATTGAATTCAATCCTCAATCAGGCGACCTGATGGTGCGGACTGTTAATAAAGGGCAAGTTGTTATTTAAACTCTCGTTCCAGGGTGAGAAGGTTCAAGCCTTATATAGATCGTCATAAAAGTCTTAAATGCTGCCGGATGATTACTGACTGCCAGCCATACAAGCTGATTTTCTCTCCGGTTAAATTATTGCTCTCTCCAATTATTTCTTCGAAAGACCCCCTTATTTTGGAAAAGAACTGAGCAGTTTAGGATGAAAGGCAATATTTTTATAGAAAAGTTTTGATATACTAACAATAAATAGTAGAAATGGAAACGTTTGAGGAGGATGGCCATGGCAGACATGATAACCGAAGAAAGCACATACTGGGCTAAATGGGTCGACTCTCGTGATGCTCAAGCGGGGAATTTTCTTGTGAAAAAATATTTGCCTCTTGTAAGCTATCATGTTCAGCGAATATCCGCTGCCCTGCCGAAGAATGTTTCAAGAGATGATATACGAAGCCTTGGACTAATGGGTTTGTATGATGCGCTGGAAAAGTTTGAGCCTGCAAGAGATTTGAAATTTGATACATATGCTTCCTTTCGAATTCGCGGTGCCATTCTAGATGGATTAAGAAAAGAAGATTGGCTTCCCCGAAGTACGAGGGATAAGGCGAAAAAAATTGAAGCTGCTACTGAGAAGCTGGAGCAGCGGCTTATGCGCAATGCAACAGTTTATGAAATTGCTGAAGAAACAGATATGCAGGAAGAAGAAGTGTATTCTGTTATGAACGAACATTTTTACGCAAACATCCTCTCAATTGATGAGCAGCCTGATTCAGAAGAAAAAGATGCCAGTTATTCAATAAAGGATGAAAAAGCAATCATTCCAGAAGAAAAGGTATTAAAAAATGAAATCTTGGAAGAAATGGCTGAAAAAATCTTACAATTGAATGAAAAAGAGCAGCTTGTGCTAAGTTTATTTTACAAAGAGGAGTTAACACTTACAGAAATTGGCGAAGTAATGGGCCTATCAACATCCCGCATATCCCAAATCCATTCAAAGTCAATTTTTAAGCTGAGACAGCTGCTGGAAAAAGTCATATAGTCTTATGCCATTTCTTTCTGCAAAGGAAGGAATCAGCATGGAAAATCTTTTTCAACTTTTAGTTGATGCTCACGGTTTATCTGCATGGATACAGCCGATAGATATTGATGAACTGAATGGAACTGTCCAGCCTGAAATGATTCATAAACTGCTTGCTGATGGAAAGGTCATTTTTGGTGTGAGCGAAGAAGTAATTCAGAGAATCTGCAAAGAACCGTTCTCAGTGGAATATCCCATACCAATAGCAAAAGGAGTTCCTGCAGAAAACGGCAGTGATGCATATCTATTAAATGAAGTCTCTTTTGACCGGAAAACGGGCAGAAAGGGATTTAATTTTATAGATGTTCTCCATATCCCATCTGTTACACAGGGACAGCTCCTGGCATCTGTTATTCCTGCTACCCCCGGTGCTTCCGGAAAGAATATTTTTGGCAAGCTGATACCGGCTAAGGATGGTAAGCCTTTAAGAGTCAAGGCAGGAAAAAGTGTTTTCGTAAATGGCGGCAAATATTATTCGCTATTAGATGGACAGGTTAGTTTCACTCAGAACAGCATTTCTGTGAATCCGGTGTTTGAGGTTAATGGAGACCTTGACTTGAAGACCGGGAATATTAATTTTGTCGGGAATGTGGTGATTCGCGGAAATGTTCCTGCCGGTTATGAGATTATAGCCGGAGGTGACATCATTGTTGCTGGTCTTGTTGAAGGTTCTTTCCTGCAGGCGGATAATAACGTGCTTGTTACTGGCGGAATTTCAGGCAGTCATAAAGGTTCAGTTATTTCAGGAGGTTCTGTTCAGGCAGCATACCTGAATCAGGCAAATGTGAAGGCAGAACAGGACGTTATTATACAAAAGTCAATCCTGCACAGCTATGTTCAAGCTGTAGGAGCCATCAGGTGCAGAGAAGCATTGGTTATTGGAGGAAAACTTCAGTCCGGGTCCGACATTGAAATCAAAGAACTGGGCAATCACTTATATACTAAGACAGAGCTTCTTGCCGGAAACGACTCCAATGTGCATAACGCCGAAGAAGATCTATTAAATGAATCAGCCAAACTTCACGAATCCTTCAAAAAGCTTGATAGTATCGAAGTCAGACTGACAGAAATGGCAAAGCTGACAGGAAAGCCGACAGATGAACAGAGAATAATTATACTCAAGCAACGGGCTACAAAAGCTCATTTGCAGAATAAATTGAGCAAATTAAATGAAGATCTGGCTGAATTGGAAAGAGAAAAAGAAGAAAAAATGAATGCTTCAATTCTTATTTACGGGCAGATCTATCCTAACACTGTAATTCACTTTGGAAAGTATTCAAAAGTAATTCAGCAAACTGTCAAATCTTTAAAGTTTCATTTCCTAAAAGGAGAAATAAAAAGTGAGCCGTTATCAGGGGTGTGATCTGGGATGAGTTTGAAATCAATAGAACTTCAGATAGCACTGCCTAGAACGTTCGAAGCAGGTAAAATTCAGGATCAGCTTCAGCAGAGGGGACAGACCATTAGCGGGTTTGCTGCCGACAGTACCCGGGAAAATGCTGAAAAGCAGCGGGAAACTGTGGTAAAACAGGAGCATAAACAAAATGTCAATCTTGGCAATGATGACAGTCAAAGACAAAAAGAGGCCGGTGGACATGATAGGAAAGAAGATCAAAAAAAAGACAGCAATGACAGACAGAACCATCCTTACAAAGGGAAGGTTATTGACTACAGCGGATAGAGGGATATCATGACAGCTTTTCTATTAGCTATAAGCCTGTTATTAAATATTGTAGCCTTATTAGCCATTATTCTGCTTTATTTGCGTCAGAATAAACTAATGGATACAGAGAAGAGACAGGAAAAAGTGCTTATTGAAATGGAAGAGGTTATATCATCGTACCTTGTTCAGATGAAAGAAGAAAACGATGATTTTATTAGCAAACTTTCGAAGGCCAATGCGAAAAACGATACTTCTATAAAAGAGAAAAGCATCCCGGGAAATTTGGACAGAAAAAATGAACTAGATATAGCTAAAGCAGATGAGAAATCAATGCCATTAGCCAGAGCATCCATTTACCAGGCATCTAAAGCCTACAAACAGATTTTGAGGGCAGCAGAGCATAAATTGAGTGAAAAAGAAAGCTTATCATCCTTAAAGGAAACTGAATCTGTCACACGGTCAGATAGCAGTCAGTCAATTAAGGAAGAAAATCCTTCATCAATAAATGATCAAGTATTTATTCTGAAAAAACAGGGAATGAGTGCGGGGGATATTGCCAAAAAATTAGGCAAAGGGAAGACAGAAGTCGAGTTAATGCTTAAATTTCGTCAAAATCAGCAAGAATAGCTTGATTGTGAAAAACACTTATGCTATATTAACAAATGGTGTTAATACACACGCTTATGGATTTAGCCGGATGGTGCTGTTCACATGCAGTTGCCGGCTGAAAATGATATAGGCGGAGGAAATAAAAACCATTAGGAGGAAACACAAATGTCAGTAATTTCAATGAAGCAATTGCTTGAAGCTGGTGTACACTTCGGACACCAAACACGCCGCTGGAACCCTAAGATGAAGAAATATATCTTCACTGAGCGTAACGGCATCTACATCATCGACCTTCAAAAGACTGTTAAGAAGGTAGAAGAAGCTTACAACTTCGTTAAGGAGCTTGCTGGAAACGGCGGTACTATCCTTTTCGTAGGAACTAAGAAACAAGCTCAAGATTCCGTTAAAGAAGAAGCTATCCGTTCTGGTATGTTCTTTGTTAACCAGCGCTGGTTGGGCGGAACTTTAACAAACTTTGAAACAATCCAAAAGCGTATTTCGCGTTTAAAGGATATCGAAAGAATGTCTGAAGATGGAACTTTCGAAGTTCTTCCTAAAAAAGAAGTTGTTCAATTGAAGAAAGAGCAAGAGCGCTTAGAGAAGTTCTTGGGCGGAATCAAAGACATGAAGAGCCTTCCAGATGCTCTATTCATCATTGACCCTCGCAAAGAGCGCATTGCTGTTGCAGAAGCACATAAATTAAACATCCCTATCGTTGGTATCGTTGATACTAACTGTGATCCGGATGAAATTGATGTTGTAATCCCTGCAAACGATGATGCTATCCGTGCTGTTAAATTATTAACAGGCAAGATGGCAGATGCTATCCTTGAAGCTAAACAAGGTGAAGAAGTTACAACTGCTTAATAGAAAAGCGGACGCGCCCTGGTGCGCTGGAGCTGTACAGCTCTAAGGTGCTTTTTTCTTGATTTTAAAGAAGGTGATAAGAGGGAGCACCCTTTATCACCTTTTTTTAAAGAAAAGGCAAAGTTTAGTTTTCTATACAGTAATAAATGGTAAAGATATTATTACATAACTCATTAAGGAGGATCTCATAATGGCAATTACTGCTCAAATGGTTAAAGAACTTCGTGAAAAAACAGGCGCAGGCATGATGGACTGCAAAAAAGCACTTCAGGAAACTGAAGGTGATATGGAAAAAGCAATCGACTTCCTTCGTGAAAAAGGAATTGCTAAAGCTGCTAAAAAAGGTGACCGTATCGCTGCAGAAGGTCTTACTTCTGTTAAGGTTGACGGAAACGAAGCCGTTATCCTTGAAGTAAACTCTGAAACAGATTTCGTTGCTAAAAACGAAGGATTCCAAACACTTGTTAAAGAAATCGCTGAGCACTTACTTTCTGCAAAGCCGGCTTCTGTAGAAGAAGCAGCTGGCCAGACATTGGCTAACGGTGCTACTTTAGAATCTCACATCAATAGTGCGATTGCTAAAATCGGAGAAAAGCTTTCTCTTCGCCGTTTTGAAATCAAAACAAAAACTGACAGCGATGCATTTGGTGCGTACCTTCACATGGGCGGACGCATTGGTGTATTAACAGTTCTTGAAGGAACAACAGACGAAAATGCAGCGAAAGATGTTGCAATGCATATTGCAGCCCTAAACCCTAAATATGTATCCCGTGATGAAGTGTCACAGGACGAAGTAGAGCGCGAGCGTCAAGTATTGACTCAGCAGGCTCTTAACGAAGGCAAGCCAGAGAACATCGTTGCAAAGATGGTTGAAGGCCGTCTAGGCAAGTATTTCGAAGATGTTTGCGTAAACGACCAGGCTTTTGTTAAAAACCCTGATCAAAAAGTTGGCAAATTCGTTGAATCTAAAGGCGGAAAAATCCGTGAGTTCGTTCGCTATGAAGTTGGAGAAGGCATCGAAAAGCGTGAAGACAACTTCGCTGAAGAAGTAATGAACCAAGTTAAGAAATAATTTTGAATAGAAATTAATCAAGTTATGACTCAGGGAACACTTTGTGTTCCCTGTTTTTCAAGAATGAGATAAAATTGTAAATGCAGCAATAGCGCCTTTAAGCGCTTGAGCTTTTTATACTACATATGGAGGTTCTTATGAGCAGCCCAAAATTCAAACGCGTGGTCTTGAAATTAAGTGGAGAAGCTTTAGCAGGAGAGCAAGGTTTCGGAATTAATCCTTCAGTGATTAAATCAATTGCTGCACAGGTGAAGGATCTGGCTGAGCTAGGTGTCGAGGTTGCTGTTGTAGTTGGCGGCGGAAACATCTGGCGAGGAAAGATCGGAGAAGAAATGGGTATGGACAGAGCAAATGCAGACTATATGGGTATGCTTGCAACTGTTATGAACTCATTGGCATTACAGGATAGCCTCGAGAATCTTGGAGTGGAGACGAGAGTTCAAACCTCAATCGAGATGAGACAGGTTGCTGAACCGTACATCCGCAGAAGAGCCATCCGCCATCTCGAGAAAAAGCGGGTTGTAATCTTTGCTGCGGGAACCGGAAATCCTTACTTCTCTACTGATACTACAGCAGCATTGCGAGCTGCAGAAATTGAAGCAGAAGTAATTCTTATGGCGAAAAACAATGTGGATGGCGTCTATTCAGCTGATCCGCGTGTTGATAAAAACGCAAAGAAATACGATGAACTTTCCTATCTTGATGTATTAAAAGAAGGATTGGCAGTAATGGATTCTACAGCATCATCTTTATGCATGGATAACAACATTCCGTTAATTGTATTTTCAATCATGGAAAAAGGCAATATTAACCGCGCCGTAATGGGTGAAACAATCGGAACAATCGTTAGGGGGAAAAAATAATGCCAAAACAAGTTATTTCAGATGCAAAAGAAAGAATGACTAAAGCAATTTCAGCTTATTCAAGGGAGCTTGCGAGCATCCGTGCAGGTAAAGCCAACGCTTCTTTGCTTGATCGCATCACTGTTGATTACTACGGTGCGCCGACTCCTGTTAACCAGCTTGCCGGGGTGTCTGCTCCTGAAGCGCGCCTTTTAGTCATAACGCCTTATGACAAAACCATTCTGGGAGAAATTGAAAAAGCCATCCTTAAATCTGATATCGGCTTAAATCCCTCAAATGACGGCAGTGTAATTAGACTGGCTATTCCGCAGCTAACAGAAGAACGCCGTAAAGAGCTTGTTAAGGTTGTTAAAAAAGAATCAGAAGAAGCAAAAGTTGCCATCCGCAATGTTCGCCGCGATGCCAATGATGACCTGAAAAAGCTTGAGAAAAATGGAGAGATCACTGAAGATGATCTCCGCGGTTTTTCTGATGATATTCAAAAACTTACTGATGACCATATCAGCAAGATTGACGAATTAACAAAAGAAAAAGAAAAAGAAATCCTTGCAGTCTAATTTATTCTATAGTTAGAACCCTCTATCAATAGGGGGTTCTTTTACTCTTTAGGGACATACATAATCTGATCAGGCGCTAAGGCGCCGACTCTGCTGTAATATACGAAGAAGGCAGATTCCTATCCTGAATTAACTTTCTGGTAACAACTCTTTTATAGAGATATATTTAATTATTTTTGGTATGATATTATCATGCGGAAAGAGGCAATATCATTATTTTACCATTAGAATAATCTCTAAAAGATACTATGACTGAATTTCAACTATCAATAAGCGGGGAAAAGCCCCTGCTGATTGAAGTTTCACACTTTGTCTTTTATCGGAGGATTAACCTATTTTAAAGGAGCAGACTTATGTTTGATAAAATGAAGTTATGGAAGTCCCAAAACAGTTCTTCCAATCTCCGAGAGAGAGTTGAAAAAATAAAAGAATTACAAATACCTGAGCATGTTGCCATCATTATGGATGGGAATGGCAGGTGGGCAAAAAAACGGGCGCTCCCAAGAGTTGCCGGCCATCATGAGGGAATGAAGGTCGTCCGAAAAATCACCAGATTTGCAAGCGATATTGGAGTGAAGACTCTAACCTTATATGCATTCTCAACTGAGAATTGGAAACGTCCTAAAATGGAAGTGGACTTTCTTATGAAGCTGCCAGAGGAGTTTCTGGGAACTTTCCTTCCGGAACTGATAGAAGAGAATGTGCAGGTAAGAATGATCGGCTATTTTGACCACCTGCCTGCTCATACGCGTAATGCAGTTTCCAAAGCGATGGAGGAGACAAAAAACAACACAGGACTGGTGCTGAACTTTGCATTAAATTATGGGAGCAGAGCAGAAATACTCGAAGCCGTCAGGCATGTCTTAAATGATTGCAAAAGTGGTATAATGAATGAAAATGAATTGAATGAAGAAAAATTCTCATCCTACCTCATGACAGGCGGGCTGAAGGATCCTGATCTGCTGATACGTACAAGCGGTGAAATCAGATTAAGCAATTTTATGCTCTGGCAGCTTGCATACACGGAATTCTGGTTTACGGATGTCTTATGGCCGGATTTCAATGAAGAGCAAATGCTTGAAGCCATCGAAGTATTCCAAAGCCGCCAGAGGCGTTTTGGAGGAGTACAATAAAGGTGTTGAAAATTGAATGAAACAGCGTATTATCACAGCCATTATATTTGGGGCAATCCTCCTGCCGATCATTATCATTGGAGGCATGCCAATCATCATCCTGGCATATTTGCTGGCATCCATTGCCCTATTTGAATTATTGAAAATGAGAAATTTAAGTTTATTCTCGATTCCAGGCATTATTTCTTTATTATTATTGTGGATTTTCCTTTTGCCTAAAGAATTTCAGTCAATCCTGGATGATATGAATTATACAAAAATTGAGGTAGCTCTTTTTGGGGTGCTTCTTTTCTTAACGTATACAGTTGCGACAAAAAACAAATTTACTTTTGATGATGTGGCTTTTTCCATTATGTCCACATTATATGTTGGCATTGGGTTTTATTATTTTATGGAAACCCGCTTCGCCGACCAAGGCCTGACCTATCTCTTTTTTGCACTTTTCCTTATTTGGGCAACAGATTCAGGTGCCTACTTTATAGGAAAAGCAATGGGAAAGAAGAAGCTTTGGCCTGAAATCAGTCCAAATAAGACCGTTGAAGGTTCGCTTGGCGGTGTAGCCTGTGCTCTTGCAGTTGCGGTGTTATTTATTATCTTTACAGATATTGATGAATCCCTGTTCGGGTTATTAGTAATTACAGCAATCCTGTCAGTGTTTGGGCAAATAGGGGATTTAGTAGAATCAGCATTAAAACGTCATTATAATGTAAAAGACTCAGGAAATATTTTGCCTGGTCATGGCGGAATTCTGGACCGTTTTGACAGTTTATTATTCGTCCTGCCATTGCTCCACTTTTTTCACCTGCTGTAAACATATTGGCTAAAGACCAGTAAACATTCGGATACTAGATAATTGTTCAGCTCCAGCGCCAGCCACCTCGAGACCATAAGCCGTTCCTGCATAAATGCAAAAGAACGCATTTAAGTGGGTGAGGCTCAACTTATGCTTGTCGGGGGTGAGCGAGGCGCTTCCGCTTTTCTTATAGATCAGAATTTAGTGATCCTTAAGTTAAATAACTGTCTAGCTCCAGCGCCTACCCCCTCGAGGTCATTGTCGGGGTGGGCAAGGCGCTTCCGCTTTTCTTATAAGGAGGAGACTATGAAACATATCAGTTTGATGGGGGCAACAGGGTCTATTGGAATACAGACCCTCGACATTATTAAGGAGCACCCCGAGGATTTTAAGCTGGCAGCCATGTCTGCCGGCAGGAATATAGATCTTGCCAGGAAGATTATATCTGACTTTCAGCCAGAACTTGTCTCACTATCAGAAAAAAGTTCCGCAGATATTCTTAAATCGGAGTTTCCCGGCATAACATTTACATATGGACATGAAGGTTTGATAGAAATTGCCGTTTACAAAAAATCAGAAATACTGGTTAATGCAGTATTAGGCAGTGTAGGCCTTAATCCTACCCTGCAGGCGATTGAGGAAAAGAAGACAATCGCCATCGCGAATAAGGAAACCCTTGTAACTGCCGGCCATCTGGTCATGGAAGCAGCAAAGCGGAATGGTGTACCCCTCCTTCCTGTAGACAGTGAACACTCTGCTATTTTTCAATCTCTGCAGGGGGAAAAAGAAAAAAATATTGAAAGGCTTATTTTAACAGCTTCTGGAGGCAGCTTCAGGGACCGCTCCCGCAAGGAACTGGAAAATGTGACTGTTCAAGAAGCGCTTAATCATCCAAATTGGTCAATGGGAGCAAAAATAACTATTGATTCTGCCACTATGATGAATAAGGGACTTGAAGTTATTGAAGCACATTGGCTTTTCTCCATGGACTACAATAAAATAGATGTTCTTCTTCATAAAGAAAGCATTATCCATTCCATGGTGGAATATCATGACAGCAGTGTAATCGCACAGCTTGGCACACCGGATATGAGAGTACCTATACAGTATGCTTTAACATATCCTGACAGGCTCCCGCTGCAAACAGCAAAACGGCTGAATCTTGCTGAAATCGGCAAGCTCCATTTTGCAGAAATGGACTTTAATCGTTTTCGCTGTCTGAAATTTGCCTATGAAGCCGGAAAAGCTGGCGGATCAATGCCAGCCGTATTGAATGCTGCGAATGAAGCTGCTGTTGCTGCATTCCTGGATGGAAAGATTACCTTCCTGCAAATAGAAGATTTCATCGAAAGAGCACTGGGCAGCCATGACATCATCTCAAATCCAAATCTGACTGAAATTCAGGAAACCGATTTGGAAACGAGGAGATTTGTAAGCTCGCTTCTATAAGCTTGTGTTCAAGTGCTAAAAGTGCGTAACAGTTGATAAATTTAATGCACTTACCAGCAGCAGTTGAACAACCTCTAAAAAAAGGTGGTTAAAACTTGAGTACAGTAATAGCCTTTATTGTTATTTTCGGGGCATTGGTATTTTTTCATGAACTCGGACATTTAATATTCGCAAAAAGAGCAGGAATACTCTGCCGGGAATTTGCCATTGGATTCGGGCCCAAGGTGTTTTCCTTTAAAAAAGATGAAACAGTATATACGATTCGTCTTCTGCCCATTGGCGGGTTTGTCCGCATGGCCGGTGAAGATCCTGAAATGGTGGAAATCAAACCAGGCTACCGCATTGGCTTGATCCTTGATAAAAACGAGGAAGTAAGCAAAATTATATTAAACAACAAAGATAAGTATCCTGATGCAAGAATCGTTGAAGTTGAAGATGCTGATATTGAGCATACCCTTGTAATAAAAGGATATGTTGAGGGAGAAGAGGATGAGTCCATCCAAATTTTCAAAGTCAGCCGTTCAGCCGTACTGGTTGAGGATGGGACCGAAACGCTCATTGCTCCGTATGATCGTCAATTTGCATCAAAGACCTTGGGTCAGAGAACAATGGCGATTTTCGCGGGCCCAATGATGAATTTTGTTCTGGCTTTTATCGTTTTTGTTCTAATAGCCTTATTGCAGGGCATTCCAACAAATGAACCTGCCCTTGGCAAGCTGACGCCTGATGGTGCAGCTTATGAAGCTGGGCTAAAGGAAGGCGATATGGTTCAAAGTGTGGATGGAGCCGAAATTTCAAGCTGGTCAGATGTAGTGGAAATCATTAGAAAGAACCCAAGTGAAGAACTTGAATTTTTAGTGGAAAGAAACGGCCAGGAACATAGTATATTGGTTACACCAAAGGTTCAAGATGTAGAAGGCGAAAAAATTGGAATTATTGGTGTTTATAGCCCGATGGAAAAATCTCCATTAAAGGCTATTACCTACGGAGCTAAGGAAACTTATTTCTGGACAAAAGAAATTTTTGTTATGCTGGGCAAGCTTGTCACTGGACAGTTTTCAATTGATGCATTATCAGGCCCGGTAGGCATTTATGTTTCAACAGATACTGTAGCCAAATCCGGCATTTACTACCTGATGAAATGGGCAGGAATTCTAAGCATAAATCTGGGGATTATGAACTTGCTTCCAATACCTGCTCTTGATGGCGGCAGATTAATGTTTTTTGCAGTTGAGGCTGTACGAGGGAAGCCGATTGACCGCCACAAAGAGGGAATGGTCCATTTTATAGGATTTGCCCTTTTAATGCTATTAATGCTAGTGGTTACTTGGAACGATATTCAGAGGTTTTTCCTGTAAAAAGTTAGTGCAGCGCAACATTCCTGCATAAAAAATTTGTGCAATATCGTTTATTTAGACGAAAAAACGGGTTCCAAAATGGAATCCGTTTTTTTCAATCACTATCTGATGCGATATGGTATAATTAAGTCCGTCTGTTTTTTAAAATACAATAAATATTCAACTTAAAATAGAAACCAAGATTATTGGATGGGAGAGAGAAAGATGAGCGAACCTTCTAGATTTCAGCTCTTGCTCCAGCAGATGCAGCTAACTGAAGATGCCTTTGTGCAGCACTTTCATGATGCCCAAATCGAAAGGGTCATAGTCGAAAGACAGTCACGGAAATGGCATTTTTATTTTGCCTTTCCAAAGATATTGCCTTGCAGTGTATACAGCCGTTTTACAGATCAGCTGGAAAAAACATTTTCCCATATCGCAGAAATTTCATATAGCATCTCCGTCAGAAATCAGGATTTTACTGAACAGCTTGTACTTGAATACTGGCATAACTGCATTAAAGAAATGGATGGCATGGCGCCGCCGCTATTAAAGCTTCTGAATGAGCAGGTTCCTTCTGTACAGGGCAACAAACTTATCATTAAAGTCCGTAATGAATTGGAAGGATTGTCTATCAAGAAAAAGTATGCCGGGACTATTTCAGATGTGTTTCAAGTTTTTGGCTTTCCGGCCTTAACAGTTGATACAGAGATTTCTGCAGATGGTTCCAATGAAGAATATGAAAAATTCATGGAAGCCAAACGCAAAGAAGACCAGGAGCGTGGTCTCCAGGCAGCAATCGAGATGCAGAAGAAAGAAGCGGAAGCTGAATCTGCAGATCACACAGCACCCAAGGGGCCTCTTACGATTGGTCTTACCATTAAAGATGATGCAGATTACCGCAAATTGATTGATATAGTAGATGAAGAACGCCGGGTAGCCATTGAAGGCTACGTGTTTGCTGCTGAGACAAGAGAGCTCCGCAGCGGCCGGACACTCTTAACTTTTAAAATTACGGATTATACCAGTTCCATTCTAGTAAAAATGTTTTCCCGGGATAAAGAGGATGCCGCTTTATACCAGCATATTCAAAAAGGGATGTGGCTAAAGGTCCGCGGAAGCATTCAAAATGATACATTTGTCCGTGATCTGGTAATGATCGGGAACGATATCAATGAGATTAAACCTATTCAAAGGCAGGATACATCGCCTGCTGAAGAAAAAAGGGTTGAACTTCATCTTCATACACCGATGAGCCAAATGGATGCTGTTTCATCTGTCAGTGCACTGGTTTCCCAGGCGAAGAAATGGGGCCATAAAGCAGTAGCCATTACAGACCATGCTGTTGCTCAGTCATTCCCTGAAGCCTATGGTGCCGGGAAAAAGAATGATATTAAGATCCTGTATGGAATTGAAGCAAATCTTGTGGATGATGGTGTGCCGATTGCTTATAACGATGCTCATCGCAAGCTTACTGAAGATACGTATGTTGTATTTGATGTTGAGACAACAGGTCTATCAGCTGTTTATGATACGATTATTGAACTTGCTGCAGTTAAGATTCATGATGGTGAAATCATTGATCGGTTTGAATCCTTTGCAAACCCTCATCACCCTTTATCCGCAACAACCATTAATTTGACTGGAATAACAGATGATCTTGTGGAGAATGCACCGGAAGTGGAAGAAGTCCTGAAGAAGTTCCATGAATGGACAGGAGATGCTGTTTTAGTAGCACATAATGCTTCATTCGACATGGGGTTCCTGAATGTCGGCTATAAAAAAATCGGTATTGGCAAGGCGCCAAATCCTGTAATAGATACTCTTGAACTTGCACGTTTTTTATATCCCGACATGAAAAATCATCGACTGAATACCCTTGCCAAAAAATTCGATGTTGAACTCACCCAGCATCACCGTGCTATCTATGATGCGGAGGCAACAGGCTATCTGCTACTTAAGATGTTAAAGGGTGCAGAAGAAAAAGGAATCGAATATCATGATCAATTCAATGATAATATGGGGCAGGGAAATGCTTATCAGCGTGCAAGGCCGGCCCATTGCACCCTGCTTGCACAAACAGAAACTGGTCTGAAGAACATCTTTAAACTCGTATCCATCTCGCATATGGAATACTTTTACAGAGTGCCTCGCATTCCCAGGTCAGTCCTTCAAAAGCATCGTGAGGGAATACTGGTTGGTTCCGGATGCGATAAAGGGGAAGTTTTTGAAGGCATGATGCAGAAATCCCCTGATGAAGTCGAAGATACAGCACAATTCTATGATTACCTTGAAGTGCATCCAAAGGCCGTTTATGCACACCTTTTAGAGCTTGAACTTGTAAGAGATGAAAAAGCGCTGGAAGAAATCATCACTAATATTGTAAAACTGGGAGACAAGCTTGGTCTGCCGGTAGTTGCAACAGGAAATGTTCATTACCTGAATCCAAATGATAAAATCTACCGGAAAATCCTTGTTAATTCACAGGGAGGAGCGAATCCGCTGAATCGCCATCAGCTTCCGGATGTTCATTTCAGGACTACCAATGAAATGCTTGACGCTTTTTCATTTCTCGGCAAAGACAAAGCGAAGGAAATTGTGGTAGAGAATACGAACAAAATAGCAGATATGATTGAAGAAATAAAGCCGATTAAAGATGATTTGTATACTCCAAAAATTGAAGGCGCAGATGAAGAGATGCGCAGCATGAGTTACGGAATGGCAAGAAGAATCTATGGTGATCCGCTTCCTGAGATTGTTGAGGCGCGCCTTGAAAAAGAACTTAAGAGTATTATCGGACATGGTTTCGCGGTTATCTATCTGATCTCTCATAAACTTGTAAAAAAATCACTGGATGATGGCTATCTGGTTGGTTCCCGTGGATCTGTGGGATCCTCCTTTGTTGCGACTATGACCGAAATAACGGAGGTAAATCCGCTGCCGCCGCATTACGTTTGCCCGGAATGCAAAACATCCGAGTTTTTCAATGACGGGTCAGTGGGCTCCGGCTTCGACCTGCCTGATAAAGATTGCCCGAGCTGTGGAGCTAAATATAAAAAGGATGGACATGATATTCCGTTTGAAACGTTCCTTGGTTTCAAGGGAGATAAGGTTCCCGACATTGACTTGAACTTCTCTGGGGAATACCAGCCTAGAGCCCATAACTATACAAAGGTGCTATTCGGCGAGGATTATGTATACCGTGCGGGAACAATCGGTACTGTTGCCGATAAGACAGCTTATGGTTACGTCAAAGCATACCAGAACGATAATAATCTGCAAATAAGGGGTGCGGAAATTGACAGGCTCGCTTCCGGCTGTACAGGGGTGAAGCGGACAACCGGACAGCACCCGGGCGGTATCATTGTTGTGCCGGATTACATGGATATTTACGACTTTTCGCCAATTCAGTTCCCTGCAGACGACCGGACATCTGAATGGAAAACAACCCATTTCGACTTCCATTCCATTCATGATAATCTATTAAAACTTGATATACTGGGTCATGATGATCCGACTGTTATTAGGATGCTTCAGGACCTGAGCGGAATTGATCCAAAAACCATTCCCACAGATGACCCTGAAGTAATGAAGATTTTCAGCGGGCCGGAATCACTTGGTGTGACTGAAGAGCAAATCATGTGTAAAACCGGAACACTCGGCATACCCGAATTTGGTACGCGCTTTGTCCGTCAGATGCTCGAAGATACGAAGCCGACCACTTTTTCAGAGCTTGTGCAGATTTCAGGTCTTTCTCATGGTACTGATGTTTGGCTCGGAAATGCCCAGGAATTAATCCATAATAATATTTGTAACCTAAGTGAAGTTATCGGCTGCCGTGATGATATAATGGTTTATTTAATCTATCAGGGCCTGGAGCCTGCTTTTGCTTTCAAAATCATGGAATCGGTCCGTAAGGGTAAAGGCCTGAGCGATGAGATGGAAGAGGAAATGAGAAAGAATGAAGTGCCTGAATGGTATATTGATTCCTGTAAAAAGATTAAATACATGTTCCCAAAAGCCCATGCAGCTGCTTACGTATTAATGGCTGTCCGGATTGCGTACTTTAAAGTGCACCATCCGCTTCTTTACTATGCAGCATATTTTACTGTCCGTGCAGAGGACTTTGATGTGGATGCAATGGTAAAAGGATCCCAGGCGATCCGTGCACGCATTGAAGAAATCAATGCAAAGGGACTTGATGCTTCAACAAAAGAAAAGAACCTGCTAACTGTAATGGAACTGGCTCTGGAAATGAATGAAAGGGGCTTTAATTTCCAAAAGGTGGACTTATACCGCTCAAGCGCAAGTGAGTTTATCATTGATGGAGATTCTTTGATACCGCCGTTTAATTCCATTCCGGGCTTGGGTACAAATGCAGCATTCAATATAGTAAAAGCAAGGGGAGAAGGGGAATTCCTCTCGAAGGAAGACCTGCAGCAGCGCGGAAAAGTGTCGAAGACGATTATCGAGTATCTCGATAACCACGGCTGCCTGGAATCCCTTCCGGAACAAAACCAGCTTTCTCTATTCTAAAAATAAGACCAGCGAATGGTCCAAACCCTTCTGCTGACAGCTATTCCATTTGCATAAAAAAATTGGTTATGGTATAGTTTTATTGGAAATACTAAGAATAACTCTCGCAAAAGGAAGAGTGGGGCAACCCACTCTTTCGTGTTGTGTACGGTTTTTTCTTAATATCGGATCTATGTTAAAACTATATGTTAATTAAGTTTAGCAGAGCCAATTTCTGATTTATTGATTGAAAAACAGCGCTTAAGATTCCAGGAAAAAGGAGGGATATGAATGAGCAAAGTGACTGAAACGGTGGAACAACTGGTCACCCCTATTGTGGATGAACTTAATTTAGAATTAGTCGACATTGAATATGTAAAAGAAGGGAAAGACTGGTTCCTTCGCGTATTTATTGATAAAGAAACTGGTGTTGATATCGAGGAATGCGGAATGGTCAGTGAAAGGCTAAGCGAAAAGCTTGATGCTGAAGATCCGATTCCATACAACTATTTCTTGGAAGTTTCATCGCCGGGAGCTGAACGCCCTCTTAAGAAAGACAGTGATTTTATTAAAGCAGTCGGCAAGAATGTTTACATTAAAACATACGAGCAAATTGATGGTGAAAAGACGTTCGAAGGTGTGTTAACCCAATTTGACGGTGAGACCGTTACGGTAGAAGTCAAAATCAAAACAAGGAAGAAAAATATTGAAATTCCTTATGAGAAGGTAGCAAATGCCCGTTTAGCCGTTGTATTTTAATAACGGCTGATTGCGGGCTTGCTTATTAAGAAAAGCTGAAGCGCCTTGCGCTATTGAAATACAAAATTCACTGCTTGTCTTAATAAGAAAGCGAATTGCTGCTTTAGAGTTGATCATTTTTTATAAGAGAAATAAAGGGGGATATAAATCTCATGAGCAGTGAACTTTTGGATGCTCTGACATTGCTTGAGAAAGAAAAAGGCATTTCTCGCGATGTGATTATCGAAGCCATTGAAGCTGCATTGGTGTCAGCCTACCGCAGAAACTTTAACCAGGCACAGAATGTGCGCATTGATTTAAACCTAGGGAACGGAACGATGAGAGTCTTTGCCCGCAAAGAGGTAGTGGATGAAGTATTTGATCCGCGTCTTGAGATCTCTGCTGAGGATGCTCAAAAAATCAATCCGAACTACCAGGTGGAAGATGTCGTTGAAATGGAAGTAACACCTAAGGACTTTGGGCGCATCGCTGCCCAGACGGCAAAACAGGTAGTTACACAGCGTGTCCGTGAAGCGGAGAGAGGCATCATTTATTCTGAATTTATCGACCGTGAAGAAGATATTATGACGGGGATTGTTCAGCGTACAGATCCTAAGTTCATCTATGTGAGCCTTGGAAAGATTGAAGCGATCCTTCCGGCGAACGAACAAATGCCAAATGAGCGTTATCAGCCCCATGACCGCATTAAAGTCTTTATTACAAAGGTAGAAAAGACAACAAAAGGTCCACAGATCTTCGTAAGCAGGACCCATCCTGGCCTGCTGAAGAGATTATTTGAGATCGAAGTTCCTGAAATCTATGATGGAACTGTAGAAATCAAATCCGTTGCGCGTGAAGCAGGGGATCGTTCCAAGATCTCGGTTCATTCTGACAATGAAGAAGTTGATCCTGTAGGTTCATGTGTAGGTCCTAAGGGCACACGTGTACAGGCGATAGTCAATGAGCTCAAGGGTGAGAAAATTGATATCGTAAAATGGTCCTCAGATCCTGTAGTATTCGTCGCAAATGCACTAAGTCCTTCAAAGGTGCTTGACGTAATCGTAAATGAAGATGACAAAGCAACAACTGTTGTAGTTCCTGATTATCAGCTTTCACTGGCAATTGGAAAGCGCGGACAGAATGCCAGACTTGCAGCAAAGCTTACAGGCTGGAAAATAGACATCAAATCAGAAACAGATGCCCGTGAAGCCGGAATTTATCCGAGGGATGAAAAACTGTTGAACTTTGATAATGATGATTATGAAAACGAAGACTATGAAAATGATGCAGACTTCGATTTTCAGGATGAACTTTTAGAGGAAAAAGAATAGGGAAGAGGTGAATGATCGTGAACAATCGTAAAAAAGTTCCTTTGCGAAAATGTGTCGCTACCGGTGAAATGAGGCCGAAAAAAGAACTCGTTCGCATCGTTCGCTCCAAAGAAGGGGAAGTCTCTGTTGACCCGACCGGAAAAAAATCAGGTCGCGGGGCTTATCTTTCCAAAGAAAAGGAAGCAATTTTGTTAGCAAAGAAGAAGAATATCTTAGCCAATCATTTAGAAGTTTCCATAGATGATGTTATCTATGAAGAACTCTTGGAGTTAATAGAGAAGGAGAAACGGCAATCCAAATGAACTCAAATCAATGGATGTCATTGCTTGGCTTAGCCAATCGGGCACGGAAAATTACTTCGGGAGAAGAGCTTGCTGTTAAAGAGATCAGAAACGGCAAAGCAAAGCTTGTTTTGCTGTCTGCAGATGCATCCGCAAATACGGCAAAAAAAGTTACAGATAAATGTAAATCATTTGGGGTTCCATATAAGCTGATTCAAAACCGGGAAATGCTCGGCAAGGCTATAGGGAAGGAAGCCCGCGTTGTGGTGGCAGTGTTAGATGCCGGATTTGCAAAAAAGCTGTTAACGTTGCTCGATTAATACTAGCGGGGGTGAAAGTATGAGTAAAATGCGCGTTTATGAATATGCGAAAAAACATAACATTTCAAGCAAGGATGTTATTACAAAATTAAAAGACATGAATATTGAGGTTTCCAATCATATGACTACGATTGAGCCGGCGGCAGTCCAGAAGCTTGACGGTATTTTTATCAAGAATGACAGCCAGGCTCAAAAGCAGAGTAAACCTCAAAATCAGCAGAAGCCGCAGGGAAATCAAAAACCGGCTTCAAATAATAGTGCCGGCAATTCCACAGCTGCTAAAAGCAAGCCTCAGAATAAATCCGGTGAAAACAGAAGCCAGGGACAGGGCAGCCAGTCCGGCAAAAACTTCTCCGGCAATAACAGAGGCAATAACAACAACAGAAACAATAATAACAATAGAAACAATAACAATAACCGAAACAACAATAAGAATAAAAACAACAAAGGCAAACAGCAGCAGACGCATGTGGCCCCAGCTCCTAAAAAAGTGAAGGAGCTTCCTTCAAAAATTACTTTCAGCGAATCACTGACAGTAGCGGAACTGGGAAAGAAGCTTCACCGCGAGCCTTCTGAAATCATTAAAAAGCTATTTATGCTTGGTGTTATGGCAACCATTAACCAGGAACTTGATAAAGATGCGATTGAGCTGATTGCAGGTGAATACGGTGTTGAAGTAGAAGAAGAGATACTGGTTGATACAACCGATCTTGAAGTATACTTCACTGAAGATGAAAATGCCCAACTGGTGGAACGTCCATCTGTTGTAACAATCATGGGACACGTTGACCATGGTAAAACAACATTGCTTGACTCCATCCGCAACACGAAAGTAACTGCGGGAGAAGCAGGCGGAATCACTCAGCATATCGGAGCTTATCAAGTTGAAGAAAACGGCAAAAAGATTACTTTCCTTGATACTCCTGGACACGCTGCGTTCACAACTATGCGTGCCCGCGGTGCGAAAATTACCGATATAACAATTCTCGTTGTAGCAGCTGATGACGGTGTTATGCCGCAAACAGTTGAAGCAATTAACCATGCGAAAGCAGCAGAAGTGCCAATCATTGTGGCTGTTAACAAAATGGATAAGGAAGCAGCAAATCCTGACCGTGTTATGCAGGAATTGACTGAACATGGCCTGGTTCCAGAAGCTTGGGGCGGAGACACGATCTTTGTTCCGATCTCAGCTATTAAAGGCGAGGGAATTGATGAACTGCTTGAAATGATTCTTCTTGTAGGTGAAGTTGAAGAATATAAAGCAAATCCTGATCGCAATGCCGTTGGTACTGTTATCGAAGCACAGCTTGACAAAGGACGCGGTTCAGTCGCGACTCTGCTTGTACAAAACGGTACATTGAAGGTAGGAGACCCTATCGTTGTCGGTAACTCATTTGGACGTGTCCGTGCAATGGTTAATGACCTTGGCCGCCGTGTGAAAACTGCCGGACCTTCAACTCCTGTTGAGATTACAGGTCTTAACGATGTTCCTCAAGCCGGTGACCGCTTCGCTGTTCTTGATGATGAAAAGACAGCCCGCCAGGTTGGTGAAGCCCGTGCCCAACAGGCATTGCAGGCGCAAAGAAATGAAAAAACACGCGTAAGTCTGGATAACTTGTTTGAACATATGAAACAAGGGGAAATGAAAGACTTAAACATCGTTGTGAAAGCGGACGTTCAAGGTTCTGCGGAAGCATTGACTGCTGCTCTTCATAAAATTGATGTAGAAGGTGTTAATGTGCGTATCCTTCATACAGGTGTAGGTGCCATTAACGAGTCTGACATCACTTTAGCTGCTGCTTTCAACGCTATTGTGATCGGATTCAATGTACGTCCTGACAATAACGCGAAACGTGCAGCAGATGCAGAAAATGTTGACATCCGCCTGCACCGCATCATTTACAAAGTAATTGAGGAAATCGAATTGGCGATGCAGGGTATGCTTGATCCTGAGTTCCAGGAAAAAATTATCGGCCAGGCTGAAGTACGCCAGACATTCAAAGTTTCCAAAATCGGTACAATTGCAGGTTCTTATGTTACGGATGGAAAAATCACCCGTGACAGCGGCGTTCGTTTAATCCGCGATGGAGTTGTAATTTTTGAAGGTGAAGTTGACGCTCTTAAGCGATTCAAAGATGACGCTAAAGAAGTAGCACAAGGCTATGAGTGCGGTATTACCATCAAAAACTTCAACGACGTCAAAGAAGGCGACGTAATCGAAGCATATATTATGGAAGAAGTGGAACGTTAATGATAATTGGGCTTGCTGCCTGTGAATGTATCATTTATGACACACATTCTTTGAAAGAAAAACGGGCAGTTTTGCAGCGTATTCTAACCCGGCTGAAACAAAGATACAATGTTTCTGTATCTGAGGTGGACTATCAGGACCTATGGCAGAGGACTAAAATTGCCATTGTGGCCGTTTCGTCCACTCAGGTTTCAACTGAGCACGAGCTGCAAAATGCGCTGAAAATGATTGATTCGTTCCCTGAAATTGAACGGACAATTACAGATTTAGAGTGGCTTTAAGAAGAGGTGATATAGAATGAGCCTTAGAGCAAATCGGGTTGGGGAACAAATGAAAAAAGAACTGGGCGAAATCATCAGCCGAAAAATCAAGGACCCGCGGGTCGGTTTTGTAACAGTCACTGATGTTCAAGTAACCGGGGATCTCCAGCAGGCAACCGTGTTTATCTCAGTTCTGGGTGATGAGGAACAAAGGGAGAATACGCTTCGCGGGCTGGCTAAAGCAAAAGGCTTTATCCGATCTGAAATCGGCCAGCGAATCCGGCTGCGGAAAACACCGGAAATCCTTTTCGAATTTGATGAATCGATCGACTACGGCAACCGCATCGAATCGTTGCTTCATCAAATCCAGGACGAAGGCCGTTCCAAAGATGAGGAACGCTCCAAAGAAGAAGAATAATGAAATGGATAGACACTTTGTCTATCCATTTTTTTCTAAATACAAATAGACAAGGTGGTACATAATATGGAAGGAATTTTGCCGCTTTTTAAACCTAAGGGAATGACTTCCCATGATTGTGTGTTCAGGCTGCGGAAGATTCTGCGAATGAAAAGAATCGGCCACACCGGAACACTGGACCCTGACGTGACAGGAGTACTTCCCATCTGCCTTGGGAGGGCAACGAAGGTGGCTGAATACATAACAGACGCAGGGAAAACTTATGAGGGAGAAGTCACAATAGGCTTTTCTACAACAACAGAAGATGCATCTGGTGAAGTCGCAGAAAGGAAAGAAGTTTCATCACCTATTTCCAGAAATCAAGTGATGAAAGTGCTTCAAAGCCTGACAGGGGAAATTACACAGACTCCTCCAATGTATTCAGCAGTAAAGGTAAATGGTAAGCGCCTTTATGAATATGCAAGACAGGGAATAGAAGTGGAACGGCCGTCCAGGAAAGTTACTATCTACTCAATCGAACTTCTCGATGAGAGAGAGATGTTTGAGGGTGAGAATCTTACCTTCCGTTTCCGTGTAGCCTGCAGCAAAGGTACATACATCCGTACGCTTGCGGTCATGATTGGGAGTGAACTGGGATATCCTGCCCATATGTCTGAACTGGTTAGAATCCAGTCGGCCTCACTGACACTTGATGATTGCCTGACTTTTGGAGAAATAGAAGACAGGGCCGAGAAGGGGACAATGGATGAGGTTCTTCGGCCTATGGAAGCCGCGCTTTCTCATTTGCCGAAATTTCATATAAATGATAAAGTAGCAGAGAAAGTAAAAAATGGGGCTGTATTAACCATCCCTGATCATTTGTATGACACTAAAGGCCCAATCGCTATAGAGGGGGAGGAAGGTCTTGTTCTGGCGATTTATGAGCATCACCCCCGCAAACCAGGGTTAATGAAGCCAGTAAAGGTGTTAAGGAATGATCAATAAGCACTCGTTAAAAAGCTGTGCATTTATATAGGTCCAGGCTCTGTAGAGAAAAGGTGAGTTATTACTATGGAAGTTATTCATATACATCATCCCCATCAAATGGATAGAAACGAAATGCCTGAATTGGCAATAGCACTTGGCTATTTTGATGGTGTTCATCTGGGTCATCAGAAAGTCATCCGTGAAGCAAAATCAATAGCTGAACAAAAAGGATTAAAAAGTGCAGTCATGACATTTGATCCGCATCCCTCGGTTGTTTTGGGGAAAAGCGTTCAGCATGTGGAGTATATTACACCTCTTGAGGATAAAATTGGTATCATAGCTGATCTAGGTATAGATTATTTGTTTGTTATCAATTTCACAAGGGAATTTGCTAATCTGCTGCCACAGGAGTTTGTGGACCAATACCTGATTGGTCTTAATGCAAAACATGTCGTGGCAGGCTTTGATTATTCCTATGGACGAATGGGACGCGGCACAATGGAAACATTGCTGTTCCATTCGAGGGATCAATTTGATTACTCGGTCGTTGCAAAGCTGGCAAAAGAAGACGAAAAAATCAGCTCTACACTAATAAGGAAATATATTCGTGAAGGGAAAACGGCTGAGCTTCCCGGCCTTTTAGGAAGATATTATAAAACATCCGGAATCGTTATCCATGGTGACAAGAGAGGCCGGACAATCGGCTTTCCTACAGCGAATGTAGACGTTTCTGATGACTGCATCATTCCCCCTCCCGGTGTATATGCTGTAAGATTCTCAGTAGATGGCAGCTGGTATGAAGGTGTCTGTAATGTCGGATACAAACCTACTTTTAATCAGGAAAAAGGGGACAGGCCATCAGTTGAAGTCCATATTTTTGATTTCTCTTCAGATATTTATGGCAGGAAGGTTACCGTTGAATGGCATAAACATCTTAGAAGCGAGAAGAGATTTGCCGGCGTTCAGGAGTTAATTGCGCAAATTGAAAAGGATAAACAACAGACTGAGCAATATTTTGAGAAAAACAGGGTTTAGCCTTGCTTTTTGTCATAAAAAGTTGTATTCTAATTAACGTACCAAATGAACCTTTGCTTGGCAAGTCGAGTCACCGACGCTTGCTCAGTAACAGGGGATTGAAAATTTAGGAGGTGAACCGGATGGCAATCACTAAAGAACGTAAAAATGAGCTAATCAATGAGTTCAAAACTCATGAGAGCGACACTGGATCTCCAGAAGTTCAAATCGCTGTCCTTACTGAAGAAATCAACAATTTGAACGACCATTTACGTACTCACAAGAAAGACCACCATTCACGTCGCGGTCTTTTGAAAATGGTTGGTAAGCGCCGTAACCTATTAACTTACCTTCGCAACAAAGACGTTGCACGCTACCGTGAGTTAATCAATAAGCTTGGCTTACGTCGATAATCAACAGAAGCGGGATTTTTTCCCGCTTTTTTATTAGCTTTAAAAACTTGAATTTTGTTCCTGATCATGTACATACATAACTTATCCTATTTTAGCAAACGGGAAAATTGTGCATACTATAAGATGCCTAATTTTATTATGATTAACGAGCATTTCATGCTTTTATATAAAACTGGACTGCTGGCAATGCAAAGCTTATGAGCTTCTGCTGCCTTCGCAGGAACGCCTGCTGAATAAAGCAGGAAATTAACCAATTAAACGGACCAGGCATTGACGCCTGTCCTTAAGTGAATGCAGAGAGGGGTACAATTATGGGACAAGATAAACATGTCTACAGCCTTGATTGGGCTGGGCGCAAATTGACCGTAGAGATTGGCCAGCTGGCAAAACAGGCTAACGGTGCAGTTTTAGTGCGCTATGGTGATACTGTAGTTTTAAGTACAGCTACAGCATCAAAAGAACCGAAAAATCTGGATTTCTTTCCTCTGACAGTTAACTATGAAGAACGTTTGTATGCTGTTGGTAAGATTCCGGGCGGTTTTATTAAGAGAGAGGGCCGTCCAAGTGAAAAAGCGATTTTGGCAAGCCGTTTAATTGACAGGCCAATTCGTCCATTATTCGCTGATGGTTTCAGAAATGATGTACAGGTTGTAAGCATGGTGATGAGTGTGGATCAAAACTGCTCATCAGAAATGGCTGCAATGTTTGGTTCATCATTAGCTCTTTCTGTGTCGGATATTCCATTTGGCGGACCGATTGCTGGAGTCAGCGTAGGCCGCATCGATGGAGAATTCATCATAAATCCATCTGTAGACCAGGCTGAAAAAAGCGATATCAGCCTTGTTGTAGCGGGTACAAAAGATGCGATTAACATGGTTGAAGCAGGTGCAGAGGAAGTGCCCGAGGAAACTATGCTGGAAGCAATTATGTTTGGTCATGAGGAAATTAAACGCCTTATTGCTTTCCAGGAAGAAATTGCATCTGAAATCGGGAAAGAAAAAATGGAAATTGTTTTATACCAGGTTGACCAGAACTTAGAAGCAGAAGTTCGCGGCATCTGTGAGAAGGATATGATTCAAGCTATCCAGGTGCAGGAGAAACATGCACGTGAAGCTGCCATAAAAGCAGTTAAAGAAGAAATCACAGCTAAATATGAAGGTGAAGAAGCAGACGACGACAAGCTTAAGCAAATTAAGCAGATCCTTGATAAAATTGTTAAAGCAGAAGTTCGCCGTTTAATTACAGAAGATAAAGTTCGTCCGGATGGACGCGGATTGGATGTCATCCGCCCGCTGTCCTCGGAAGTAGACCTTCTGCCGCGCACACATGGTTCAGGTTTGTTTACACGCGGACAAACTCAGGCATTGAGCATTTGTACATTAGGAGCTCTTGGCGATGTACAGATTCTGGACGGGCTGGGAATTGAAGAAGAAAAAAGATTCATGCACCATTACAACTTCCCTAATTTCAGTGTAGGTGAAACTGGGCCAATCAGAGGGCCGGGCCGCCGTGAAATCGGGCATGGTGCTCTTGGAGAACGTGCTCTTGAGCCGATTATTCCTTCTGAAAAGGATTTCCCTTATACGATTCGTCTTGTATCTGAGGTGCTGGAATCAAATGGTTCAACATCACAGGCAAGTATTTGTGCAAGTACTTTGGCTATGATGGATGCAGGTGTGCCTATTAAAGCGCCGGTTGCCGGTATAGCAATGGGCCTAATTAAATCAGGCGAGCATTATTCAATCCTGACAGACATTCAGGGTATGGAAGATCACCTTGGCGATATGGACTTTAAAGTGGCGGGTACCTCTAAGGGAGTTACAGCTCTTCAAATGGATATTAAAATTGAAGGTCTTTCCCGTGAGATTCTGGAAGAAGCACTGCAGCAGGCGAAGAAAGGCCGCATGCAAATTCTTGATTCCATGCTGAGCACTATTGAGCAGCCAAGAAAAGAGCTGTCTGAATATGCTCCTAAGATTCTGATGATGTCAATCAACCCTGACAAAATCCGTGATGTTATTGGGCCGAGCGGAAAGCAGATCAATAAGATTATCGAAGAAACAGGCGTTAAGATCGATATTGAACAAGATGGAACAGTATTCATCTCATCTGTAAATGAAGAAATGAATCAAAAAGCGAAGAAAATCATTGAAGATATCGTACGTGAAGTGGAAGTTGGACAAATGTATCTGGGCAAGGTAAAACGGATTGAAAAATTTGGTGCATTTGTTGAAATCTTCTCTGGTAAAGATGGATTAGTTCACATTTCAGAACTTGCTGAAGAGCGTGTAGGGAAAGTGGAAGATGTGCTATCCATTGGGGACGAACTTCTGGTAAAAGTTACTGAAATCGATAAACAAGGCCGCGTAAATCTTTCCCGCAAAGCCGTATTGCGTGAACAGCGTGAGCAAAAGGAAAAAGCACAGCAATAATACTAACCTCTATTTAAAAGAGAAGCATTTTGCGTTGCGAATTTTCCTAAAAGCCAGGGGAAACCCTGGCTTTTTACATATACGAATTTTCATGGGCTTTTGCCCTATACTGCATACCTTTGTTACTCGGTTCCGTTCTACCTTGTCCCTTCAAATCATACTATGAATTGAAGGAGGCATGAAGAATGAGAAAGTTTATCCATATTACGATCATGTTTGTGCTGGCACTTGTTTTTATCAATAATCCTTTAACTGATCAGTATGTTTCAGGCCTGAAACAAGAAACAGATGCCATAACTGTTTTCAAGCAAAAGGATTCACTATATGAAGAAATTACAGCAAAAAAAGAAGAATTCAGCATTCCTCCACAGGATGCAAAAATAGACCCTGTATGGAAAGCCATTCCTGGTCTTAACGGAATTGAAGTAGATGTTGAGGCATCGTATAGAAAGATGAAGTCAGGTAAAAAGTTCAATGAAGATAAACTTGTATTTAAACAAATTGAACCGAAAGTGAAGTTAAAGGACCTGCCGCCGTCACCTATCTATAAAGGCCATCCCGATAAACCAATGGTCAGCTTCATCATTAATGTGGCGTGGGGGAATGAATATTTATCCGGTATGCTGGCCACTTTAAAGGAACATAATGTGTCAGCAAGTTTTTTTCTTGAAGGAAGATGGGTAAAGAATAATCCGGAACTCGCCAGAATGATTATGGATGCAGGCCATGAAGTAGGCAACCATTCGTACACCCATCCTGACATGAAAGTGATCTCTTCTGCAAAGACAAGGGAAGAAATCCAAAAGACAAATGATGTGATTGAAGCCACAATGGATGAAAAGCTGAGTAAGCCTATTACATGGTTCGCTCCTCCAAGCGGCAGCTATAGAGATGAAACAGTGAAGATTGCTGCCGAGAAAAACCTTGGCACCGTCATGTGGACTGTTGATACAGTGGATTGGAGAAAACCCTCCCCGGATGTGCTGATAAACAGAGTGTTATCAAAGGTCCATAATGGAGCACTTATTCTGATGCATCCTACGGAATCCACCGAAAAGTCACTTGATAGACTTATAACAGGGCTTAAGTATAAGAACCTGGAGATTGGAACAGTATCCGAGCTGTTAAGCGAGAAGAGAATCCAGTATAGAGAAAATAAAAATCAGGATTTTGGAAAAAATAACAATAATAATATAAACTAATGTAAACATATGTCTTTGGGGTTCAGAACAGGAGGAATTTATTTGATTAAGAAATATACATGCCAAAACGGAGTAAGAGTCGTACTAGAAAATATTCCAACCGTCCGTTCTGTAGCGATAGGGGTATGGATCGGAACAGGTTCAAGAAATGAAGTTCCAGAGAATAATGGAATTTCTCATTTTCTTGAGCATATGTTCTTCAAAGGAACGAAAACGAGATCAGCCCGTGAAATTGCTGAGAGCTTTGATAGCATTGGCGGGCAGGTGAACGCCTTCACTTCAAAAGAATATACATGCTACTATGCAAAAGTATTAGATACCCATTCTGATTTTGCTCTTGAAGTGCTTTCTGATATGTTTTTTAACTCCACGTTTGTGGATGAGGAACTGAACAAAGAAAAGAATGTTGTTTACGAAGAAATCAAAATGTATGAAGACACGCCTGATGATATCGTTCATGATCTTTTGAGCAAAGCAATCTATGAGAATCACTCACTTGGTTATCCGATTCTTGGTACTGAAGGAACGCTGGCTACGTTTAATGGCGAAACATTAAAACAGTATATGCATGAAACATACACGCCTGAAAATGTTGTAATCTCGATTGCCGGAAATATTGAGGAATCTTTCATCAAAGAAGTTGAAAAATACTTTGGATCCTACGAAGGCGGTAAGAGAGAACGCACAGAGCAGAAGCCTGAGTTTCATTCGAACCATCTTGCCCGTAAAAAGGATACCGAGCAGGCTCATCTTTGCTTAGGGTTCGAAGGTCTGCAGGTAGGGCATGAGGAAATATACAATCTGATTGTTTTAAATAATATTTTGGGTGGAAGCATGAGCAGCCGCTTATTCCAGGATGTCAGGGAACAAAAAGGATTGGCTTATTCTGTTTTCTCTTATCATTCTGCCTTCCAGGACAGCGGTATTGTGACGCTTTACGGTGGTACGGGAGCTAAACAGCTGGATGTTCTTTTTGATACGATTCAGGAAACCCTTGCCACACTTAAAAAAGAAGGCATCACAGATAAAGAGCTGAATAACAGTAAAGAACAGCTCAAAGGAAGCTTAATGCTAAGCCTTGAAAGCACAAACAGCAGGATGAGCCGCAATGGCAAAAATGAACTGCTTCTGGGCCGCCATCGGTCTATGGATGAAATCGTGGATGAAATCGATGCAGTTTCCATGCAGGGCGTGAATAATATGGCGAATGCCATTTTCACAGATCACTATTCAGTAGCATTAATAAGTCCGGATGGAGAACTTCCGAAAAATCTTTAATATTTATTCCAATTGCAAAATTGGTGAAACAGCCTGTATCATGCAGGCTGTTTTCTTTTTGGCCTGAACTTCTAAAACTCCAGGCTGAACGATAAGAATATAGAGAAGAGAAAAGGAGGGCATAAGATGAGATTAAGTGAGCTGAGCGGAAAGGAAATTGTGGATGTGAAGCGTGCAGAAAGGCTGGGAGTACTTGGGCAGACAGACCTTGAAATAAATGAGAAAAGTGGACAGATTCAGGCATTGCTCATCCCTTCATTAAAGTGGTTCGGCTTCATGCGCCAGGGAGATGAAATCCGGGTTTCATGGCAGCATATCAGGAAGATAGGAAATGACATGATCATTATTGATATCCCGGAATCTGAAGATCAGCAGGAATAGTTTTGAAGGAAGGGCCGGTTAGGTCCTTTTTGTTTTTACCGGGAAGCTAATCTCCTCAATCCCTTTATAAATCCCTTCCAACTTTGACCCATTTTCTTTTAAGTGGAAAACTCACCTATTGCCCCGTTCATACATAAGATGTTGAAGTAGTTCATTACAACAATTCCCTTATGATTATTAATTGATTTGCCGGCCCAATTTTAACGCCATTTCGTTTAAAGATAAAACTGCTTGCAATTGCTGTCTTGTGCAACTGCTTAGTAAAGCGGCGTTGCCGGTGCGAGGATACTTTTTACCAGGAGTCATGAAGTTGTTGGCTTCAAAAATAAATGCTTTCTTAAAAAGAAAGAAAAAAGAAGGTGAGTGTTGCATGCTGACAGGAACCCAAATTGCAGTCATCGGCGGTGATGCAAGGCAGCTCGAAATCATCCGTAAACTGACCGAGCTTGATGCAAAGCTCGCATTAATTGGTTTTGAGCAGCTTGATCACGCGTTCTCAGGTGCGGTAAAAGAAAAAATAGATGAAGTGGACTTTACCAATATAGACGCAATTATCCTGCCTGTGCCCGGAACGGGCCTGGAGGGTCAGATTGAAACGATTTTCTCTAATGAAAAAGTGATTTTTGAAGAGGAAATCCTCGCCCAGACTCCAGCGCACTGTACAGTTTATTCCGGCATAACCAATTCATATTTAACCGGAGTAACCAAATCGGCGGACCGCCGTCTTGTTCAATTATTTGAACGGGATGATGTAGCTATCTATAATTCCATCCCAACAGTTGAAGGAACCATTATGATGGCAATCCAGCATACAGATTTCACCATACATGGTTCGAATATAGCTGTAATAGGCCTTGGCAGAGTTGGAATGAGTGTAGCAAGAACCTTTCATGCACTGGGTGCAAAAGTAAAGGTGGGGGCGAGAAAAAGTGAGCACATCGCCAGGATAACGGAAATGGGCTTAACCCCATTTAACCTGAAGGAAATTGAGGATGCGGTAAAAGATGTTGATATTTGCATAAACACAGCTCCCCATTTAGTTGTAACAGCGTCCGTCATATCGAAGATGCCGACACATACGCTCATCATTGACCTGGCTTCCAAGCCCGGAGGTACCGATTTCCGCTACGCAGAAAAACGGGGAGTAAAAGCACTGCTCGCCCCTGGCCTGCCTGGAATCGTTGCTCCGAAAACAGCCGGACAAATTCTGGCGAATGTTCTTTCTCAATTGATTAAGGAAGATTTGCAAAAGAGAAAGGGGAATACAATATGAGTTTGAAAGGGAAAAGAATCGGTTTCGGATTAACAGGATCGCATTGCACATATGATGCAGTGTTCCCTGAAATAGAAAGACTTGTTCTCGCAGGGGCTGAAGTGCTTCCGGTCGTCACCTTTACGGTAAAGAGCACTGAGACCAGATTTGGAAAAGGAGAAGACTGGGTTCAAAGAATTGAAGATCTGACTGGACATAAAGTGATTGATTCAATTGTGAAAGCGGAACCGCTGGGACCTAAAATCCCCCTTGATTGCATGGTGATTGCCCCGCTTACCGGAAATACGATGAGCAAATTCGCCAATGCGATGACCGACTCGCCTGTCCTGATGGCAGCAAAGGCAACTTTAAGAAACGGTAAACCAGTCGTGCTGGGAATATCTACAAATGATGCATTGGGTTTAAATGGAGTAAACTTAATGAGACTAATGGCAACGAAGAATATTTATTTTATTCCATATGGCCAGGATGATCCTGTGAAGAAACCGAACTCAATGGTGGCAAGAATGACAGCATTATCTGATACAGTACTTCATGCCATGGAAGGTAAACAGCTTCAGCCGGTTTTAGTGGAAAGATACAAAGACGACAATTAGCCCCCTATTTTTTCTAGCAAAAATTTTAGTCCTTTAGTGAACGAATATGTTAGAATAAAGATTATTAAGATAACCAACCTCCAAGGTCTGTTTAAAATAATATTAACCTCTTGGAGTATAGACAATATGCTGATAATATAAATGGAAGCCTGCCATCTTTATAATCAGGCAGGAAAACGGCTGCCAATTGACTTTGGCTGCCGTTCTATTGAATTTTGGGCTATTGTTTTTCACTAAAAACTAACTTTGCTAGAAAAATATAATGGTATTGGAAGGGGAAAAGAAATTTGGAACAGAAAAAAGGATTTCATGTCGCGGTAGTTGGGGCAACTGGTGCAGTTGGCCAGCAAATGATTCAAACACTTGAAAATAGAGATTTTCCGATCTCTCAATTAACCCTCTTATCATCTGCCCGTTCTGCCGGATCAAAGGTAGCATTCAAGGGCCAGGAGTATACAGTTCAGGAAGCGAAGCCAGAGAGCTTTAAAGGCGTGGACATCGCACTATTCAGCGCGGGAGGAAGCGTTTCACAGGAACTGGCTCCACATGCTGTCGAACATGGTGCCATTGTGGTAGACAACACAAGTGCTTTCCGTATGGATCCAAATGTGCCTCTTGTCGTACCTGAAGTAAATGAAGATGACCTTCATAAGCATAATGGCATTATCGCCAATCCAAACTGTTCAACAATCCAAATGGTTGTTGCACTAAAGCCGGTAAAAGAGAAATTCGGCTTGAAAAAAGTAATTGTTTCTACTTACCAGGCTGTTTCAGGTTCTGGAGCAGCTGCTGTTCAAGAGCTTAATGAGCAGACAAAAGCCATTTTAAATAACGAAGAGTATGAGCCGTCAATTCTTCCTGTAAAGAGCGATAAAAAACATTATCAAATTGCATTCAATGCGATCCCGCAAATTGATAAATTTCAGGATAATGGCTACACGTTTGAAGAAATGAAAATGATCAATGAGACAAAGAAAATCATGCATATGCCAGAGCTGCAAGTGGCTGCTACATGCGTGCGTCTCCCAGTGGCAACCGGACACTCAGAGTCCCTTTATTTTGAAGTGGAATCAGACAGCGTTACGGCAAATGAAGTAAAGAGCCTTCTGGAAAATGCACCTGGAGTTGTCCTGCAGGATGATCCGGAAAATCAAATTTACCCTATGCCTGCTGATTGTGTCGGTAAAAATGATGTGTTCGTCGGCCGTATCCGTAAAGATCTGGATGAAGATAAAGGCTTTCATATGTGGGTAGTTTCTGATAATCTTCTTAAAGGGGCGGCATGGAATTCCGTGCAGATCGCCGAAAGTTTAATTAATCTGGGAATAGTGAAATAGTTATCGTATTCTCTTCATGTTGAGAGGTTAGAGGTGTTTTAATGAATATCATCGTTCAAAAATATGGAGGCACATCAGTCCGCGACGAGAGTAGCCGCGAGCATGCAGCTAAGCATATCAAAAAAGCGCTGGCAGATGGATACAAGGTTGTTGTCGTTGTTTCGGCAATGGGCCGAAAAGGAGATCCATATGCAACCGACACACTGCTTTCGCTGGTAGAAGGCAATAATACCAAAATCAGCAAACGCGAAACGGATCTGCTCTTATCCTGCGGTGAAGTCATCTCAAGTGTTGTATTTTCAAACATGCTAAAAGAACATGGGATAACAGCAGCAGCTCTGACTGGGGCACAGGCAGGATTTAGAACGAATAATGATCATACTAACGCAAAAATTATCGATATGAAATGCGACAGGCTTTTGAAAGAACTTGAAAATCATGATGTTATCGTGGTTGCAGGATTTCAGGGATCATCAAAAACCGGTGATGTCACAACGATCGGCAGGGGCGGCAGTGATACCTCTGCAGCCGCTCTTGGAGCAGCCCTTAATGCGGAGTGGATAGATATCTTTACTGATGTGGAAGGCATTATGACCGCTGATCCGCGCATTGCTGAAAATGCGCGCCCATTATCAGTGGTCACTTACACAGAGGTCTGCAATATGGCGTATCAGGGTGCTAAGGTCATCCACCCCCGGGCAGTCGAAATAGCCATGCAGGCAAAAATTCCGATCAGAATCCGTTCAACATACTCCGACAGTCTCGGAACACTTGTCACAACCTTGAATAAGAACAGACGCGGAACGGATATTAAAGAGCGTTCGGTAACTGGAATAGCCCATGTTTCCAATGTGACACAAATAAAGGTCCTTGCGAAGAAAGACCAGTACGATCTACAGTCTGAGGTCTTTAAAGCCATGGCTAACCAGGGAATCAGTGTTGACTTTATCAATATATATCCTAATGGCGTCAACTACACCGTAACGGAGGAAATGACTGATAAAGCGATTAGTATTTTAAAGGGCCTTGGTCATGATCCGCTGGTTGAAAGAGAGTGTGCAAAGGTTTCGGTTGTCGGAGCTGGGATGCAGGGTGTACCCGGAGTAGCCTCGCGGATCGTTACGGCATTGTCGGAGCAGGGAATCCGTATTCTGCAGTCAGCAGACAGCCATACAACAATCTGGGTTCTGGTAAAGCAGGCAGATTTGATAAAGTCTGTTAATGCATTGCACGATGCTTTCCGCCTGGAAGAAGATTTAGCGGAATATGAGAGAACAGACATTTAAAAATTTTGAAAATAACATGTTTAAAAAGAGGAAGAAAGCCATTCAGCGGTTAACGACGGATTTGTATCCAATGCGGCAGATCCGCCCGTTTCTTCCCGATCTTTTAAACATCTGCAAGGAGTGTAAACATGGTTCTATTTGGCCGAGTATCAACAGCTATGGTAACACCATTTGATAATAAGGGACATATTGATTTCCCTAAGACGACACAGCTAATCAATCATCTTATTGAAAACGGTACAGATTCTTTAGTCGTTGCCGGGACAACAGGGGAGTCGCCAACACTAACAAAAGAGGAAAAGCTGGCATTATTCAAACATGCAGTGAAAGCAGCTGACAAACGGGTGCCTGTCATTGCCGGCACCGGAAGCAATAATACGTATGAATCCATTGAATTAACGAAAAAAGCAGAGCAAATTGGTGTCGATGCGATCATGATCGTAGCACCATATTACAATAAGCCAAATCAGGAAGGGCTTTATCGTCATTTCAAGGCTATTGCGGAAAGCACGAGCCTCCCGGTAATGGTTTATAATATTCCGGGACGCTCTTCCGTGAATATTCTGCCTGAAACGATTATCCGACTTTCGGAAATCTCTAATATCGCGGCAGTGAAAGAAGCAAGCGGAGATTTGAATGCAATGGCCAAAATTATTGCTAATACGGATGATGACTTCATGCTATACAGCGGTGATGACGGACTTACTCTTCCATGTATGGCAATAGGCGGGACTGGAATTGTTTCTGTTGCTTCGCATGTAATAGGGAATGAAATGCAGGAAATGATCACAGCTTACCTGAATGGTGAAAATGAAAAAGCTGCAAAAATCCATCAAAAAATTCTTCCGATCATGGAAGGGCTTTTTGCTGCCCCAAGCCCAGTGCCTGTAAAAACAGCGCTGCAGCTTAAAGGGCTGGATGTCGGATCCGTCCGTCTTCCAATGGTCCCATTAACAGAACAGGAACGCAGTGCAGTTGCTGCCCTATTTAAATAATTCTTTGCTTGCCAACCAGTGCTTTGCTGGTTGGTTTTATTTTTATAACGCCCAAAACCTAGAGACTATTTTTATAAAAAGCCTCAGGAACGCTCAAATAAGCCCATGTATAAATTTGGTTGTCATGGTTTTATGACTTCAAGTATAATATGGATAACTGATCTTGATCGGCTGAACATGCATGGGAGGACAATACATTGAAAAAGAGACAAAATGAAAGCATCAAGCTGGCAGCACTCGGAGGAGTCGGAGAACTTGGGAAAAATATGTATTTGGCAGAGGTGGACGAGGATATATATGTCATCGATGCCGGATTAATGTTCCCTGAAAATGAAATGCTCGGAATTGATAT
Source organism: Bacillus sp. 22-7 (assembly GCF_010628845.1). NCBI lineage: Bacteria > Bacillati > Bacillota > Bacilli > Caryophanales > Bacillaceae > Bacillus > Bacillus sp. 22-7. The sequence goes on from NZ_NJQY01000037.1 coordinate 91,095, forward strand.
CGTGATACCGGATGTTACATACCTAGTTCAAAACAAGGAAAGAGTAAAAGGAATTTTTCTGACACATGGACACGAGGATCATATTGGAGGCCTGTCTTATGTGCTTGCAAAGGTTAATGTACCTGTTTATGGAACAAAGCTGACTCTAGCGCTGGCTAAAGCCAAAATGAAGGAACAGGAATACAAAGGCAAAGTACAGTTTATTGAAATCAATTCAGATACCAGGGTTGAATTTGATTCGGCAGATGTAACTTTTTTTAGAACGAGCCATAGCATACCGGATAGTGTCGGAGTTGCCATACATACATCAGAGGGTGCAATTGTGTATACCGGCGACTTTAAATTCGATCAGGCAGCGACTGACTTATACAAACCTGAAATCGGCAAAATGGCGCGCTTAGGGGAAGAAGGAGTTCTTTGCCTTCTATCTGACAGTACCGAAGCAGAAAAGCCAGGCTACACAAGCTCAGAATCGAAAGTGGCCAGAGAGATGACAGCTGCATTTTTCGCTGCTAAGGGGAGAGTCATTGCGGCTTCCTTTGCATCTGACTTAATTCGAATACAGCATATTTTTGATGCAGCGAACGAAACGGGCAGGAAAGTGGCAGTGGTCGGCAAAAGTCTGCAGAGAATCTATGACATTGCTCTGCAGCTCGGATATTTGCAAATAGGAGAAGATGTGATTATTCCTGTTGCTGAGATCGGCAAATACAGTGATGACCAAATCGTGGTTCTTACCACGGGTACACAGGGAGAGCCGATCGAAGCCCTCCAAAAAATGGCGAAGCAGTCCCACAGACAGGTCAATATAAAACACGGAGATACCGTTTTGCTTGCTGCATCACCCTTAAGAGGCACTGAGGTATTTATTTTCAAAACGATTGATATGCTGTTTAGAGCAGGTGCTGAGGTAATCCCAGGAAAGGGAACCTTTAATACCTCGAGCCATGGCAGCCAGGAAGAACTTAAATTTATGATTAATCTGATGAGTCCCAAATTCTTCATCCCGGTTCATGGGGAGTACCGAATGCTGAAAGCCCATGCAAAAATTGCTTTGGAGTGCGGATTATCAAGTGAACAAATTTTTATTCCGGATAAAGGCGATGTAGCAGAAATCAAGGATGGTGCAATCGTACCCGGAGGAAAAATCCCATCAGGTAATGTTCTGATTGACGGAATTGGTGTCGGCGATGTCGGGAATATTGTTTTAAGAGACCGGAAGCTGCTTTCTCAGGATGGTGTTTTATTGGTTGTAGTTACTCTTAATAAAAAAGAAAAGAAAATCTCAGCTGGCCCTGAAATCATTACAAGAGGATTTGTGTATGTCAGGGAATCTGAAAAGCTTCTTGAGGAAGCTGTAAAAATAGTAAGAGAAACGGTAGAACAGAACCTTGCAAAAGAAGCATTTGACTGGTCAGGAATTAAGCAGGATATGCGTGACAGCCTGAATCAGTATCTTTATGAAAAAACAAAACGCAGACCAATGATCCTTCCGATTCTTATGGAAGGATAGCAGTCAGAACACAGCCCGCATCGATTGCCGGGCTGTTTTTTGCTCTTGCCCTTCAGGCAATAATGCGCATGAAAAATGATCACGCGTTCATACTAACAATATATTGCTTGAAGGGAGAAATAAGGATGGAAAACGATTTGAAAAATACCCGCAATGAGGGCGGAGAAGGGCAAGAACAGCCGAAAGAGGATAAACCTTCTGCCCTTATGGAAAAAATTCAGCAGCTTGGACAAACAAATGTGCCGCAGCTGTCTCAGGATTCCAAAATTCACTGCTTGACCATTGTCGGACAGGTGGAAGGGCATCTTCAGCTTCCGCCGCAAAATAAGACAACAAAATATGAGCATTTAATCCCTCAGATTGTTGCGATTGAGCAAAACCCAAAAATAGAAGGTCTTCTGGTTATCTTGAATACTGTTGGCGGCGATGTGGAGGCCGGGCTGGCAATATCAGAAATGCTTGCCTCATTGTCTAAGCCAACAGTCTCCATTGTCCTTGGAGGCGGCCATTCCATTGGTGTTCCTATTGCGGTATCATGCGATTATTCCTTTATTGCAGAAACAGCTACGATGACCATCCACCCTATCAGACTGACCGGCCTGGTAATCGGTGTGCCGCAAACGTTTGAGTATATGGATAAAATGCAGGATCGGGTAATTAATTTTGTAACAAAGCATTCCAATATATCCGAACAGAAATTTAAAGACCTGATGTTTGATAAGGGCAACCTGACCAGGGATATAGGGACGAATGTGGTCGGCAGGGATGCTGTTGAATATGGACTGATTGATGAAGTAGGCGGGGTCGGGCCTGCGCTTGCAAAGCTGAATGAGCTGATTGATATGAATAAACCAAAAGAAGAAGTGATGGTCCAATGATCCTCTATACTATGATGCCGCAAGAACTCATTTACCAAAATGAACAGGACGATTTCGGCAAGCAGAAGATTGTCTCATATGAAGGAATCCCTCTCCTTGTTGAAATGAATGCAGGACAGGAATGCCGCATTTTAAGAATTATGAGCAGTGATCCTACCCATTATATGGATGAAAGGTACACTCCTGGATCCATGATCACTTTAACGCAGTTAAGCTGATAAAACCTTTCAAAAAACAACTTAATTTAGAATCGTTATGATATAATAAAAGTAACTTTAGAAGCAGCCAAAAAATGGCTGCTTCTTCTTTCATAACAGACATGATGTATTACATAATGGAATTTTGATGATGCTTTTAATAAGAACAATGATAAGGTGATAATATGGCCAAAAGAAAGAAAAGAAAGTCTAAAAAGAACGAAACATTGAAACGGACGATGAAATTTGAACTAATTGCCCTGATTCTGCTGGCACTTGCGGTAATATCAATTGCCAGGCTCGGAGCGGTCGGGAATGCAACGGTGCTTTTTTTCCGTTTCTTTATGGGAGAATGGTACATGCTCAGCCTGATTGGACTCGTAATCTTTTCAGGTTATCTGATGTGGAAGAGGGCACTCCCTTACCTGTTCCATACTAAATTAATCGGTATTTATCTTATCATCAGCTCCCTTCTGCTGTTGAGTCATGTAACTTTATTTCAGCTTCTCTCAAATGGAGGGAAGTTTGATGATCCGAGTGTAATAGCCAATACGTGGGAACTATTCCGGATGGAAGTCCGTGGAGAAACAAGCACAACCGATTTAGGCGGCGGAATGCTTGGGGCTATTTTTTTCGCCCTCTTTTATTATCTTTTTGATGAAGCAGGTTCAAAAATTGTAGCCTTTTTATTAATTATTATCGGTTTTGTTCTTATGACAGGAAAAACCTTCGGAGATGCTGCAGGGAAAATGATGGCCGCAATTCTTAATTTCTTCAAGAAACAATGGGCTGCTTTTATAGATGATATGAAAGAATGGAAACAAAAAGGCAGAGAAAGACGAGAAGAAAGGCAGTCAAGAAGAGAAGAAGAACAGCGCGCTCTTCAGTATGAAGAAGAACCTGAGACAGTGATAACGATCAATAATTCTTCTGAACCGGTATCTGAACCAACCCCCGAACCCATTATATCAAGCTTTGCCGAAAGAGCTTATCAGGAGGATCCCCGGGAAGCGGCTTCTGATCAGCCTCAGGAAACGGGAGTCACAGAGCCGGAGGATGAAAATGCGCCGCCTATCACGTTTACAGAAGTGGAAAACAAAGACTACGAGCTGCCTCCTATCAGGCTTTTAAAACTGCCCAGGCAAACTGATCAAAGCGGTGAGTATGAGCTAATCCACGCGAATGCTGCTAAGCTCGAAAGAACATTTCAGAGTTTTGGGGTAAAAGCAAGGGTGACACAGGTTCATTTAGGCCCGGCTGTTACCAAGTATGAGGTGCATCCTGATGTTGGGGTAAAGGTAAGCAAAATCGTTAGTCTGAATGATGATTTGGCACTGGCACTGGCAGCAAAGGATATCCGAATCGAAGCACCTATCCCGGGTAAATCGGCTATTGGAATAGAAGTCCCTAACTCTGAAGTGGCGATGGTTTCTCTAAGGGAAGTAATTGAATCCAAACAAAATGACAAGCCGGACTCCAAGCTTATGATCGGGCTTGGCCGTGATATAACCGGAGAAGCTGTCCTCGCAGAACTTAACAAAATGCCACATCTTCTTGTTGCAGGAGCGACAGGAAGCGGTAAGAGTGTTTGTATTAACGGAATCATTACCAGCATTTTGATGAGGGCAAAACCACATGAAGTAAAATTAATGATGATTGACCCTAAAATGGTGGAATTGAATGTTTACAATGGGGTGCCTCATTTACTGGCGCCGGTTGTGACAAATCCGAAGAAAGCTGCTCAGGCGCTGCAGAAAGTTGTAAGTGAGATGGAAAGGCGCTATGAGCTGTTCTCACATACTGGCACAAGGAATATCGAAGGCTACAATGAGTATGTAAAAAGGCATAATGCCGAAGAGGAAGCACAGCAGCCCCTCCTGCCGTATATTGTTGTTATAGTGGACGAGCTTGCAGACTTAATGATGGTGGCATCCTCCGATGTTGAAGACGCAATCACTCGCCTTGCGCAAATGGCACGGGCAGCAGGCATTCATTTAATCATCGCAACTCAGCGTCCGTCAGTGGATGTTATCACAGGTGTAATTAAAGCAAATATACCTTCAAGAATTGCGTTTGCTGTTTCATCAATGACAGATTCAAGGACCATCCTGGATATGGGTGGAGCGGAAAAACTTCTGGGAAGAGGAGATATGCTCTTCCTTCCTGTTGGTGCTTCAAAACCAGTCCGTGTACAGGGTGCCTTTCTGTCAGATGAAGAAGTTGAAGAAATAGTGGACTTCGTCATCGGCCAGCAGAAGGCACAATATCAGGAAGAAATGATTCCAGAGGATATCCCGGAAGCTGCAGGAGAAGTGGATGATGATCTTTATGAAGAAGCTGTTGAATTGATATTGGAAATGCAGACTGCTTCTGTATCCATGCTTCAGAGGAGATTCAGGATTGGCTATACCAGAGCGGCAAGGCTGATTGATGAAATGGAAGCAAGGGGGATTGTCGGACCATATGAAGGCAGCAAGCCAAGATCTGTGCTCCAGGGCAAGCCTTCGGAAGAAGCAAGTTCTTAAAATTAATAAGCATGACACATTTAAAAAATGGCCTGTCTGCGGACGGCCATTTTTTAATGTATCAGGAAGATATATGCGTAAAATAAGGACAATAAAAAAATACAGTTCAATATGCCATACTACTAAAAGCGCTTACATAAAATGAAAGAGGTATGGTACTTTCAACTCATTACAAAATTGGGTTTATAAACTGGTGCATTTTTAGCAGGAAACTTAAATGTAATCGTTTTCAAAGAAGTATTATACCAGAAAAAAAGAATTGGTACAGAAGGATTCACAAACATTTTTTTCTTTTCACCTTTTTTCGACAAATTGATAAATTTCTATTTCTTTATTGGGTAAAAAGTGTTATAGTATTTTCGATTAGTAGGAATGATTGAACATCAGAGGTCTGATGTCTTGAGAACTGAAGTTGGAGGAACCCTGCATGTCTATTAAGTCAGATAACCGGCATTTATATTTGCAAGTCATCGATCGATTAAAACAAGACATTGAAGATGGAGTGTATAAAGAAAAAGAAAAGCTTCCGTCCGAATTTGATCTTGCCAAACAGCTTGGTGTCAGCAGAGCCACACTGCGGGAGGCGCTGCGCATTCTTGAAGAAGAAAACGTCATCATCCGCCGTCACGGTGTAGGCACCTTTGTCAATGCAAAGCCGCTATTTACATCCGGCATCGAACAGCTTAATAGTGTCACAAACATGATTTTGCAGGCAGGGATGAAACCGGGAACTGTTTTCTTGAGTTCTGTAACTTTGGGACCGACTGAAGATGATATCCGCAGATTCTCATGTGCTTTAGACCAGGAAATTGCCGTGATTGAGCGGGTTAGAACAGCCAATGGTGAACCGGTCGTTTATTGTGTGGATAAAGTTCCTGAGAATATTCTTCCGGACACATTTTCCCACGAACAGGAGTCGATTCTTAAAATGCTTGAAGAAGAGGCAAACCGGAAAATCACTTATGCTGTTGCCCAAATAGAGCCTATTGGCTATCACGAAAAAATTTCCCCAATTCTGGAATGTGACCCGGAAACTGCACTGCTTGTATTAAAGCAGATGCATTTCGATGAAGCGGATACTCCGATTCTTTATTCGGTCAATTATTTTAGAGCTGATAAGTTCAGTTTTCATGTCCTCAGAAAGAGAATCTAGCTTTTGGGGATGCAAGAAAACACATCATTCATTCCGCTAATGCAAAAACAATTTCTTAGGGGGTACCAACCTTGAAAAAGCGTAAATTTGGATTGGCGCTATCTTTAGTTCTTGCTGCTGGAACAATTCTGGGTGCTTGCGGTAAAAGTGAAGAAAAAGGCGGAGAAACAGCTGGCGGAGACGATAAAGAAAAAGCATTCTCTGTAGCGATGGTAACAGATGTCGGCGGTGTAGATGATAAATCATTTAACCAATCTGCTTGGGAAGGTTTAAAAGCATTTGGTGACGAAAATGGACTTGAAAAAGGAAAAGGCGGATTTGACTATCTTCAATCACAGTCAGATGCTGACTATTCTACAAACCTTAATACATTAGCACGTCAGGACTTTGATCTTGTTTTTGGAATCGGTTTCTTAATGGAAGGTGCAATCAATGAGATTGCTCAGCAGCAAAAAGATTCTCATTTCGGCATCGTTGACGCGGTCGTAGATCAGCCGAACGTAGCAAGCATTATGTTTAAAGAGCAGGAAGCTGCATTCCTTGCAGGTGTTGCTGCAGCAAATGCAACTAAAGAAAACAAAATCGGTTTCATCGGCGGTATGGAAATTCCGGTTATCGAGCGTTTTGAGTCTGGATTCCTTGCTGGTGTTCAAGCGGTAAACCCTGATATTAAAGTAGAAGTTCAATATGCTGGAGCATTTGATAAAGCTGAATTAGGTCAGACAATTGCTTCTAAAATGTACTCTTCTGGCGTAGATGTAATCTTCCACGCTGCCGGCGGAACTGGAAACGGCCTTTTCAAGGAAGCTCGTGACCTTAAAAAGAAAGACCCGGCAAGAGAACTTTGGGCAATCGGTGTTGACTCAGATCAGACAGCTGAAGGTGTAGTAGAAATCGATGGCAAAGAGCACAATGTAATCCTTACATCTGCTCTTAAGCGTGTAGACAATGCTGTTAAGGACCTTTCTACAAAGGCTAAAGACGGCAGCTTCCCTGGTGGAGAAACAACTACTTACGGATTGGCTGAAGACGGTGTAGGCCTTGCTCCTATCAACCCGGAAGTATCTGCGAAAGCAGAAATCGAAGGTGCAGTTAAAGAATGGCAGGAAAAGATCAAGAATGGTGATCTGACTGTTCCATCTTCAAAAGATGAACTGGCTTCTTTCTCAGTTGAATAAATAATTTTAAGGAATAAGCAGGTTGCACTGCGGCCTCTTATTCCTTTTTTAAAAGTTTAATTGAAGGACAGAATAAAAGGACAGAATAAATTCTGTATTTCACTTAGATTTTTAATGAAATAATTCTAATTTCATATTACTTAGAAACTTGGCTTTATGGCCAGGTTTTTCTAAGAAATGCCAAGGTCTGACCTCTAACTACTAATGATTTCCTTATATTTTGAGCAAGGAGTGAAACAAATGGATTATGTTATTGAAATGCTCAACATTCGCAAGGAGTTTCCTGGAATCGTTGCAAATGATAATATCACGCTTCAGCTGAAACCAGGTGAAATTCATGCGCTGCTTGGCGAAAATGGTGCAGGCAAGTCAACGTTAATGAACGTCCTTTTTGGCCTGTATCAGCCTGAAAAGGGTGAAATCAAAGTTAAAGGAAAACCGGTGCGCATTACCGATCCTAATATAGCAAACGACTTGGGCATCGGGATGGTCCACCAGCATTTCATGCTTGTTGACCGTTTCACTGTCACTGAAAATATTATTCTGGGAAAAGAAACAACCAAAGGCGGAAAAATAGATATTAAAAAGGCTGAGAAGGAAGTCAGGGAGATTTCCGAGCGATATGGACTTGCGGTCGACCCTCAGGCGAAAATTTCCGATATTTCAGTAGGAATGCAGCAGCGAGTGGAGATCTTAAAGACTCTATATCGGGGCGCTGAAATCCTTATTTTTGATGAGCCTACTGCTGTTCTGACTCCGCAGGAAATTAAAGAGTTAATTCAGATTATGAAAACTTTAATTCAGGAAGGCAAATCTATTATTCTTATCACTCACAAGCTGAAGGAAATCATGGAAGTGTGTGATCGGGTAACGGTTATCCGCAAAGGAGTTGGAATCGGTACTGTTAATGTCACTGAAACGAACCCGAATGAACTTGCCAGCTTAATGGTGGGAAGGGAAGTCACTTTTAAAACGGATAAAACAGACTCGAAGCCGCAGGAGCAGGTGCTTGAGATTCATGACTTAAATGTGAAAGATTCACGGGGCCTTGGTGTTGTTAATAACCTTAACCTCAATGTACGGGCAGGTGAAATTGTCGGTATTGCCGGTGTAGACGGGAATGGACAGTCAGAATTAATTGAAGCGATCACTGGCTTAAGGAAGTCTGAAAGCGGTTCAATTAAATTGAATGGCAAAGAAATTGTGAATATGTCTCCTCGTAAAGTTACGGAGACTGGTGTAGGGCATATCCCACAGGACCGTCATAAGCATGGACTTGTCCTTGATTTTCCAATCGGAGAAAATATGGTTCTGCAAACCTATTACAAAGCGCCATTCTCAAAAAAAGGTGTTCTAAACTTTAAAGAAATATATAGTAAAGCAACAAAGCTGATTAAAGAATTTGACGTCAGAACCCCAAGTGAATATACACTTGCAAGGGCACTTTCCGGCGGTAACCAGCAGAAAGCCATAATCGGACGTGAAATTGACCGCAACCCGGATCTCCTGATCGCTGCTCAGCCGACACGGGGCCTGGATGTTGGAGCAATTGAATACATTCACAAGCGTCTGATTGAACAGCGTGACCAGGGGAAAGCAGTGCTGCTTATTTCATTCGAATTGGATGAAATTATGAATGTCAGCGACCGGATCGCTGTTATTTATGAGGGTGAAATTGTAGCAGTAGTTGACCCTAAACAAACAACTGAACAAGAATTAGGTTTATTGATGGCTGGTTCTAAACGGAAGGAAGCGGGTGGCGAAAACCATGTCTAATCGCATGAAGAACATTGTCGTACCTCTAGTTGCCGTTCTGCTCGGGGTATTAGTAGGTACAATCATTATGATAGCAACTGGTTATAATGCCGGATCTGCATTTATTGCATTATGGAACGGTGCTTTTGGTGAAATCTACTACACTGGTGAAGTAGTCAGACAGGTCACACCTTATATTCTGGCCGGTTTGGCAGTTGCATTTGCTTTCCGTACAGGCTTATTTAATATCGGTGTTGAAGGACAGCTGATCGTCGGATGGCTTGCAGCTGTTTGGGTAGGGGTTGCATTTGAACTTCCAAAATTCATTCATCTCCCGCTGGCGGTTCTCGCAGCAGCAGCGGCTGGCGCGCTTTGGGCATTCATACCGGGCCTTTTGAAAGCAAAGTTCAAAGTGCATGAAGTAATTGTCACGATCATGATGAACTATGTGGCCTTGCATGTAACCAACTATATTATCCGTACGGTTCTTTCAGAAAAAAGTGACCGGACCGAGATGATTGCAGAATCTGCATCATTGCGTTCTCCGTTTCTTGAGGGATTAACTGATTATTCTCGTCTGCATTGGGGAATTTTAATTGCTTTAGCATGTGTGTTTATTATGTGGTTCCTATTAGAAAAAACATCGAAGGGATACGAATTGCGCGCTGTAGGCTTTAACCAGCATGCATCTGAATATGCGGGCATGAGCGTAAGCAAAAATATCATTCTATCAATGGTCATCTCAGGAGCATTTGCAGGACTTGCCGGTGCGATGGAAGCATTGGGTACATTCGGCTATGCAGCCATTAAGGGTGGCTTTACCGGAGTAGGTTTTGACGGTATTGCGGTAGCACTCTTAGGCGGGAATGGGCCAATTGGAATTATTTTTGCAGCATTGCTATTCGGAAGCTTGAAGGTCGGCGCCTTAAACATGCCGCTTGAAGCTGGAGTTCCTAATGAACTTGTTGATATTATCATTGCACTTATCGTGTTCTTTGTTGCAGCAAGCTATATGATTCGCATCTTTATTGACCGTATCAGCAAAAAGGGGGTGAAGTAAGTGGGCTTAATGGAGATCTTATTAATTATTATTCCATCAACTTTGCTTTGGGCAGCCCCGCTTATTTTCACTGGATTGGGCGGAAACTTCTCAGAGAGCTCCGGTGTTGTAAATATTGGTTTAGAAGGCTTAATGGTAATTGGAGCATTCACTGCCATTGTTTTTAACCTTACGTTTGTTGATGTATTTGGCAGCATGACTCCGTGGGTTGCATTACTCGCAGCTATGGTTGTTGGAGCTCTATTATCCATCCTGCATGCCGTTGCATCTATTACGTTTAGAGCTGACCAGGTTGTGTCAGGGGTTGCGATTAACCTTCTGGCAATTGGTGCAGCACTGTTCCTGGTTAAATTCATTTATGGAAAAGGTCAGACAGATATCATTCAAAAAGGATTCAGCAAAGTGGATATTCCATTTTTGAGTGACATACCTGTTATCGGTAAATTGTTCTTCTCAAACACTTATTATACTTCATTCGCTGCCATTGCCGTTGCATTTCTAGCCTGGTTTGTGATGTTTAAGACTCCATTCGGGCTAAGGCTTCGGGCGGTTGGTGAACACCCAATGGCTGCGGATACAATGGGTATCAATGTAACAAGGATGAGATACATTGGGGTATTAATCTCAGGAGCCCTTGCAGGAATAGGCGGCGGCGTGTATGCACAATCGATTTCTTCAGACTTCGGGCATGCGACCATCAGCGGCCAGGGCTTTATGGCTCTGGCAGCACTGATCTTTGGTAAGTGGCATCCGCTTGGTGTTATGGGTGCGGCTTTGTTCTTCGGATTTGCACAAAGCTTGAGCATCATCGGCTCCAGCCTTCCATTCCTTGAGAATATTCCAAATGTCTATCTTCTCATTGCACCATATGTTTTAACGATTCTGGCATTAACGGGTTTCATCGGACGCGCGGATGCTCCAAAAGCATCTGGTACTCCTTATATAAAAGGAAAACGTTAACACAAATAGCCTCATTTCTTTTCGGAAATGGGGCTTTTTATTGTTCAGATTCTTATTGAAAACCATTTAGTCATCCCTAATTCAAGGACAAGCGGCTATCATTTATAAAAAATATATAAACCTTCCAATACAGCCAATAACTTGAAATAAAGAAATAGGGCAAGGTATAGTAAGAATATGATTTATTACAAAGGATATTATAGAAGATATCAGCAAAGTGTTTACATACAGGGGATGCTCCCTCTTTTTACTATTGACCGTACTTTGGACTCATCAATCTACTGACAGGAGGAAAAGACATGGCCGTAATCTCTGAATCCGTAAAAGCCATGAATGGCTATAAGCTTCACGTGGTTAAAACAGAGAAATATAAAACCAATACCCTGGTTTGGAAAATGAAAGCCCCGCTTGAAAAGAGTACAGTTACATTAAGATCCCTATTGCCTCATGTATTGCAGAGCAGCAGTTCGTCCTACCCTTCAACCGGAAAGCTGCGGGCTTACCTTGATGAATTATATGGTGCAACGCTTTTCGTCGATTTGGCGAAAAAGGGCGAGTATCATGTCATTACCATTTCAGTTGAAATCGCAAACGAAAAATTTCTTTCAGATCCAACTCCTCTTTTGAAAAAAGCGTTCCAGTTTTTAGCGGAAATCCTGACAAAGCCAAATGTGCATGAAGGCGCTTTTGACGAGGATACAGTTGAAAAAGAAAAAAGGACGCTTAAACAGCGAATTCAATCAGTTTACGATGATAAAATGCGCTATTCCAATTTCCGGCTTGTTCAGGAAATGTGCAAAGATGAGCCTTATGCACTGCATGTGCATGGCGAGAAAGATGATGTGGACAATATCACTCCTCAAAGACTTTATGAATATTATCAGCAGGCATTGGCGCAGGATGAGCTTGATTTATATGTTATAGGTGATGTGGAAGAGGCAGATGCCGAATCCTATGCAGGTGAGCTTTTAACTTTTGAAAAGAGATCACCTCAGACAGCGCCAGCATCCTCTGGTAGAACGAAGGAATCTGTAAACGAAGTCCGGGAAGAACAGGATGTGAAGCAGGGGAAACTCAATATCGGCTACCGGACAAATGTCGTGTACGGTGATCCGGAATATTATGCGCTTCAGGTATTCAATGGAATCTTCGGAGGTTTTTCTCATTCAAAACTGTTTTTGAATGTCCGGGAAAAAGCCAGTCTCGCATACTATGTAGCCAGCCGCCTGGAAAGCCATAAAGGGTTAATGATGGTGATGTCCGGAATCGATAACAGCAACTATGATCAGGCAGTGAGTATTATTAAAGAACAACTGGAAGCTATGAAGAATGGTGACTTTACAGAACAGGAAATGGAACAGACCAAAGCAGTCATAAAAAATCAGCTTCTGGAGACTGTTGATACAGCACGCGGAATTGTCGAAGTCCTTTACCATAATGTTGTGTCAGGAAAAGAAATTACCCTTCAAACCTGGATGGATGAAATGGATAAAGTAACAAAAGAGGAAATTGCCGCGACAGCCAAGAAGGTCAGTTTGGACACTGTGTATTTTCTGACAGGAAAGGAGGCGGGCAAGTAATGGATAAAATCACTTTTGACCAGCTTCAGGAAGAGCTGTATTATGAAAAACTTGAAAATGGGCTGGATGTATATATCTTGCCTAAAAAGGGATTTAACAAGACTTATGCCACTTTTACGACGAAATATGGTTCAATTGACAATCATTTCCTGCCTCCCGGAAAAGAAGAGTATGTAAAAGTTCCGGATGGGATTGCCCATTTTTTGGAGCATAAGCTTTTTGAGAAAGAAGACGGGGATGTGTTCCAGCAATTCAGCAAGCAGGGAGCATCAGCTAATGCTTTTACATCTTTCACCAGGACAGCTTATCTTTTTTCCAGCACGTCCAATGTAGAGATGAACCTTGAAACGCTGATTGATTTTGTGCAGGACCCTTATTTTACAGAAAAGACTGTTGAAAAAGAGAAAGGAATCATCGGACAGGAAATCACCATGTATGATGACAATCCTGACTGGCGCTTATATTTTGGCCTGATCGAAAATATGTTCAAAAACCATCCTGTTAAAATCGATATCGCAGGTACGATCGAATCCATTTCCGATATCACGAAAGATATGCTGTATGAATGCTATGAAACTTTCTACCACCCAAGCAATATGCTGCTGTTCATAGTCGGACCCGTTGATCCGGATCAGATTATGACTCAGGTGAGAGATAACCAAAGCAAGAAGGATTATAAAGAGATACCGGAAATCAAACGCCAATTCGAAGGAGAGCCTTCTGAAGCGGCCAAAAAGAAAAAAGTTCTTGAGATGAATGTCCAGACCTCAAAGTGCCTGGTCGGGATAAAGAGCAGTACTGCAAATCAGTCAGGCAAAGAAATGCTTAAAAATGAGCTTAGTCTGAATGTGCTGCTGGATATCTTGTTCGGTAAAAGCTCTGAGCATTACAGCACACTGTACAGTGAAGGATTAATTGATGACACATTCTCCTTTGATTATACACAGGAGCAGGGTTTTGGATTTGCCATGGTGGGCGGGGACACAAACGATCCTGACCGTTTGGCTGAAACACTGCAAAAGATGCTCCTGGATGCAAGGGAAAAGGGAGCTATTTCACAGGAAACACTTGATCGGACAAAAAAGAAGAAAATAGGTGCATTCCTGCGGGCTGTCAATTCACCGGAATATATCGCCAATCAATTTACCCGGTATGCTTTTAATGAAATGGATTTATTTGATGTTGTGCCGACCCTTGAAAGCATCACACTTGAGGATGTGGAAAAAGCGGCTGGTAATTTGATAAGTGAAGAACGTTTTACGGTTTGCCAGGTTGTCCCTAAGAAATAACAAGCAGTTTCAGCAGAGCGCCATTAAATGGCGCTTTGCTTTTTTCGGGAGGATATGAAATGAAGAAATTTGCATTAATAACTGGAGCGAGCGGAGGAATCGGCCAGGCAGTCAGCGTTAAACTGGCAGAAGAAGGCTATTCGCTTTATTTGCATTACAATCATAATCGGGAGGGAATTACCAGGCTTCTGGACCGCCTGCAAAAGTTTGGCGGAGAATATATTCCGATCCAGGCAGACTTGTCTGTACCAGGCGGGTATAAAAAAATTATTCCTGACATATTTTCACTTGATGCCATTATTCATAATAGCGGAACAGCTCAATATGGACTTCTTACTGAAATACAGCAAGCGGAAATGGAAGCTCTAATGAACCTCCATGTGACCTCGCCGCTTCTCCTGACGAAAGAGCTTTTGCCGAAACTTTTAACAAAGGGGGGCGGTAATATTATAGTCGTTTCTTCGATATGGGGCCAAACGGGTGCCGCTTGTGAAGTTGCATACTCGGCTGCAAAGGGTGCACAAATTGCTTTTGCAAAGGCTTTAAGCAAGGAGGTTGCCCTTAACGGGGTAAGGGTTAATGCTATTGCCCCGGGTGCCGTTGAGACGGCCATGCTAAAGGACTTTACAGAAGAAGAGCTTAATGCTGTGAAAAGTGAAATTCCTATGGGCAGGCTTGCCTTGCCGGCTGACATAGCCAACGCCATTTCCTTTCTTCTTTCGGAAAAGGCATCGTATATTACCGGGCAGGTTATGGCAGTGAATGGCGGCTGGTATACGTAACTGCCAATCGTTCAAAGAAGTGTCACATATTTTTTGAGTCATGTCTAAGTGCATGCATATTTTATTCAGCGCCTAAGCACAATATAATTGTACAACATTTAAAGGAGGCAAAATTATGTCTGTACTAGATAACTGGCAGCAATGGAAAGATTTCCTTGGCGATCGTCTTCACCAGGGAATGGATCAGGGAATGAATAAGGAAACAGTAACTGACCTTGCTTATCAAATCGGCGATTATTTAGCCAAGCAAGTGGAGCCAAAGAATGACCAGGAAAAAATCCTGGCTGATCTCTGGTCTGTAGCAAGTCCTGATGAGCAGCATGCCATAGCTAATATGATGGTAAAGCTTGTTCAGAACGACGGTACCCGCTAAGAAAAGAATAGTAACCAGCGAAAAGAGAGGGTTGCCTCTCTTTTCATTTTTCCCCCAAAACATTTCCTTCCCGCCCAAACGGGTTTTTCCTTTCATATTGGCAAAAAATCATATATTATAGAACCTAGATGAAAATTTAGGATAAGTTTAATAAAATTTTACATACCAAAATGAGTTGCATATACATATAAAATGCGCAAATATATGCGCATCATGCAGGAGGAGGTTTTCCGGTGAAGAAAACAGAATGGTATTTGGAATATGAAATCCAAAAGAATCGTCCCGGCTTGCTTGGTGACATTTCTTCCCTTCTGGGTAT
Source organism: Bacillus sp. 22-7 (assembly GCF_010628845.1). Taxonomy (NCBI): domain Bacteria; kingdom Bacillati; phylum Bacillota; class Bacilli; order Caryophanales; family Bacillaceae; genus Bacillus; species Bacillus sp. 22-7. The sequence goes on from NZ_NJQY01000037.1 coordinate 106,657, forward strand.
GCTTTCCATTAATATTGTCACGATCAATGGTGTCGATGAAGGCCGCAGAGGCTTGCTGATTTTGGCTAAAGACCATGAACAGATTGAACGCCTAAAGTCCATTCTTAATACGATGGACACGATTAAAGTGATTAAGCTCCGGGAGCCTAAGCTCCGGGACCGGCTGGCCGTGCGCCATGGAAGATATATACAAAGGGATGCCGATGATAAGAAAACGTTCAGGTTCGTCAGGGACGAGCTTGGGCTGTTGGTTGATTTCATGGCCGAATTATTTAAACAGGAAGGGCACAAGCTAATAGGGATCAGGGGAATGCCAAGGGTTGGAAAAACAGAATCCATAGTTGCTTCAAGTGTCTGTGCGAACAAACGCTGGCTATTTGTTTCATCCACGCTGCTAAAGCAGACGATACGAAATCAGCTGATTGAGGATGAATATAATGAAGACAATTTGTTCATAATAGACGGAATTGTCTCAACTAGACGTGCAAACGAACGGCACTGGCAGCTCGTCCGGGAAATTATGCGCCTCCCGGCAGTCAAGGTAGTAGAGCATCCCGATATTTTTGTGCAAAATACTGAATACTCTCTTAATGATTTTGATTATATTATTGAGCTTCGTCACGACCATGATGAAGAGATAACATATGATGTGGTAGAGAAGAACAATATGTTCTCTGAATCTGACTTTGGAGGCTTTGATTTTTAGTAAGTTGGAAGGTGTTGTAAATTGACAGAACTAGGCAATCGATTAAAAGAAGCGCGGCTGGCTAAAGATATGAGCCTTGACGATCTGCAGAAGGTCACAAAAATACAAAAACGCTATTTGGTGGGAATTGAAGAGGGCGATTATAGCATGATGCCCGGAAAGTTTTATGTCAGGGCATTTATTAAACAGTATGCTGAAGCGGTTGGAATTGAACCGGAAGAAATTTTCGAACAGTATAAAGATGATATTCCGGCACAGGTAAATGATGATATTCCGGAAAAGCTATCGCGCGTTCAGTCCAGGAAAGATCTTTCTGGCAGGACTTCAAAAGTATTTGATATTCTTCCAAAGGTTCTCATTGGCGTCTTCATTGTTGGTCTCATTGCAGTCCTATACAATTTTCTCGGGGCCAAAGATCAGGCGGATAATGAAGAGAAGCCCTCAGATCTGACTGATGAACAAACAGTTATAGAAGAGTCTGAAAACCTCGCCGAAAATAAAAAAGATGAACCAGCAGGAAAGAAAGAAGAATCTGCTGACAAAGATGCTGCTGAGGAAAATGACAAGGACCAGGAAGCCGAGGAAAAGCCAAAGCAGGAGGTTGCTGTTGTTCAATCCAGTGGAAATGGAACGGTTTATGAATTGAAAAATGCGGACAAGTTTGAACTGGAGGTTTTGTCTACAGGAGAAACTTGGGTGAATATTAAGAACGGCAAAGGGGATTCCCTCTTCCAGGGAATGCTGACTGCGGATGGCACGAAAAGCCAGAAGGTAGACTTTTCAAAGGAAACAGAAGCTTCCATTGTAGTCGGAAATTCGACTCAAACTGAAATCTATGTAAACGGCGAAAAAATTGAGTACAAAGTGCCGCCTTCACAATCCGTCAAGCAGGATATAACGATAAAGTACGCGCCGAAGACCGAATAGTCATCTTTAGATGACTATTTTCGCTTTTTATGTAAAAATTATCAGTAAAAGGATTGCAGCAAATGTCTTAGACTTTTTCTGCAAGAAGCTTCATTTATCGCAGTCTAACGGGCAGTAAGACCCCCGCTTCAAGACTCAGTGGAATCAAAGGGGGATAAATGGGGGTCAAACTGCCCGTAAAGGCCCGAAAAGAAGAACAAAG
>NZ_NJQY01000038.1:0-11750 GCF_010628845.1 Bacillus sp. 22-7
GTATCTCACCAATCGGGCCTTTACGGGCAGTAAGCCCCCCACTTATCCTCCTTTGATTCCTCTGAGTCTTGAAGTGGGGGGCTTACTGCCCGTTAGACCGCGATATAGAAAAAAGATGGAGGGATGGATTTGAGAAGGTTTTTGCGTTATTTATTTTCCATCGTTCTCTTTCTTTCATCACTCGGCGTCTATTTTACAAATAGGCTTATGTTTATGAAAAAGAAGGAAGATGACTTTATTTTAGAAAGGGAGAAGGAGTCCGGCAGGCTTGATCTGCTCAAGTATGAAAGCCTCCCGAAAAGAGAAGTGCTTATTCCTTCCCCATTTGGCTATAACTTAAAAGCCGTGGCTGCCGAACCCCATAAAAACAGCCGCTATATCATTATTTCTCACGGGGTTACGGAAAACAAAATGAACTCGATTAAATATATGAACCTCTTTCTGGAGCGGGGGTTTAACGCAGTAATCTATGATCATCGCCGCCACGGAGAATCCGGGGGGAAGACGACAAGCTACGGACATTATGAAAAGTTTGACTTAAAAGCAATTGTTGATTGGCTTAAAGCGGAAAAAGGGCCTGATATCCAGATCGGCATTCATGGTGAAAGCATGGGGGCAGCCACCATGCTCCTTTATGCGGGAATGCTTGAAGACGGTGCCGATTTTTACATTGCCGATTGCCCTTTTTCTGATTTTAAGGAGCAGCTGGCTTATCGTTTAAAAACCGAGATGAAGCTGCCCGCGAAACTCTTTTTGCCTGTTGCCGATCTATTCCTGCGGATGCGGGAGAAATATTCCATTGCGGATGTGTCGCCTATATCAGTTATAGAAAACATAAAGAAGCCCATCCTGTTTATCCACAGTGAAAAAGATGATTTTATTTTGCCGACCATGTCCGAAGCTTTGTATGAAAAGAAACAAGGCCCTAAAAAACTTTACCTTGCTGCCAATGGGATCCATGCCCAATCCTTTAACGAAAACAGAGAGGATTATGAAAAAGTCATTGACGAGTTTTTGGAGCAGTATGTCAAAGATACTTTATCACAATAGAAGCAGCTGGCTTCAGTGTAAGCCAGCTGCTTCATATAAGATTTTCTAATTTTTCTTTTTCTTTATGATTTCCTTGCCATCTGCCGACAGCCCTCTTGCAGTATGAAAATTTCCCATTTTAAAATAATAGCGTTTGTTTTCTTTTTTGATAATAGCCGCTTCTTCGAATTTCTCTTCCTTGCCGGCTACCTCTACTTTTTTAATATCTCTGCTTTGAATTTCACCAAAAATTATTGGTAATCTGTTTTCCAGATTACCTTCCTTATCGTAATCATAGAAAGTATCTGAATAAACGGTCATATGTTCATTTTCATAATGCTCCCAATGGTTATGGCCTTCATTTTTCCAGCCCTTTTTGTCACTGCCTTTCAAATAGGCAGCTGCCATGGCCTCGACCTCATTTTGCCCATCATTCTGCTGCGTTAAATACAGCAGTATGACTCCATCTTTTACCTTTTCTTTATGTAAGACTTCTTTTACATTGAATGGAATTCCATCATCAATCGCCTGGCCCATCGTTGCCGTACTGCACCCCGACAAAATCAGGAAAGCTGCCGCCAGAAAAAATAACTTCCACTTCATTCGAATCTCCCCCAATCAGCACTCTCTTCACCCATAATGACAAACATCTTGTTATCTAACCTTTTACTAATATATTAAAACCTTATTTTCCAGAATTTCGGAAGGGTATTTTTACCTACTCAGCCTATTAAAAAGACCGCCTTCCCTCAGCGGCCGTCTGCTACTTCATTATTATTTTGTTTTATCAATAAAGCTCATTCTTGGGTTTAAATACTGATTCGGGCTTTTTAACTGATAGCAATTTGCCTTCTCTGAAAAGTCTATCGTTAATTTTTCATCCAAAAATACTTCCTTGGATTTTTCCACATATACGCTGCCGGTGTTTGTTTTGATTTCCCTGTCATCTTCATCCAGCTCTTCAACAAGCCAGAGTGCCGCCACTCCGCTTACCACACAGCCGCAGCCGTCTATATCATACTTTAGTTTTATGAATCCATCTTTGCCGGCAATCCGTCCCGATAATTTTTCTGCCGCCAATTCAGTTAATGTTATTTCCATGTTGTAAAACTACCTCCCCTTTGCATATGCTGATTTTAACACAGATAAGCATAACATGCTTCTGAAAGAGACAGCTGCTATTGAGCCGCCTAATAAAGATTTTTAGAAAGGATGATTGGATATGTCCAAGGCGCAGATTAAAGTAATGGATAATGGATCGCTGCGTGTAACAGGTGATGTAGAGTTAATTGATATGGATGGCAATAAATTCGAAACAGGAAAAACCTTTTCCCTTTGCCGCTGCGGAAGATCTTTGAAAATCCCATTTTGTGATGGCACTCATAAAGGAACTTTCCAATCCTGTGTCCGCGCGGAGAAAGCTTCCGATGACAAGCAGCAATAATGGTGAAAACGGGGACAGTCATCCCCGTTTTTTTTATTTTTCACTTTTTATTCTTGCAGGTGTCGCTCTTTCATCCTGTACTCTCCCTTGAAGCCGTTCCCGGTCCCTGTCCGTACTGTCTTCCCCGGCCCCTGGTGCGGCGTTGGCCATTGGCAGCTGTTCAAGTTCTTTTCCTCTAGGCATATTTCATACACCTCCCTGCTGTTAAGGTGCTTCCCTCGCCCAAAAATACCCGTTTTAAATTCATCCAGTTCAGACAGCACTATTCTTCCGTGAACCGCGCATCCGCTATATCGTTAATGGAAATACGGTGAATTTCCCCAAACCGGTCAACAACATGAAGCTTTTGGCCAAGGTCATCCCAATAATGAATGCTCCCGATAACCAGTTCATAATTTCTGCCCCTGTAATGTGTAAGTGTAACGTTTTTTTGAAATTCCATTGCTTCCGAAAGAATTTCATTCATATATTCAAGCTTCTGCTCATCCAATTCCCGCTTTTGCTCGTATGTGTCTTCCTTTGCCCAGTCTCTTAAGAGCTTTACATGTTCCGGCAGCATCATGGAAGTCCATTTAATTCTGCCCCGATCGCGAATCATAAGCTGACCCTCCTTTTACATTTTATGGCCGCCAACCAATGTCGCACGGTGTTTGGCGGTTCCTGCGCCTGTATAAGAGACGGCTCTCAGAAGAGCTCCTCCTCCAAACTTGGAGCGGATCCGGTCGACAGTATAGCCGAGCTCCCTTTTTTTCCAGCCATCCAAGTCGAACAGACTCAGCTGCATTTCGCAGTCATCCGTAATATTGCCGAGGGAAATGGAAATCTGCCGTACTGTTTTCCCCTCATAATTCTCGTCAAAAAGCTCCAGGCAGACCCGATAAAGATCCATCGTAATATTGGTTGGCTGATCAACTGTCCTGGAGCGGTAAAATCCCCCTCCGAATTCATCCTGGCTGTAGCCAAGGCCAAAGCTGATGGTTCTGCCGGCTTTGCGGTGGCTGCGGGCCCTTCTTGCCACTTCTTCACACATCTCAAGGACCACATGCTTAATTTCCTTTTCCTCTTTGTAATCCCTCAGTAAAATCTGGCTTTTGCCGAAGCTGATCTGCCCTGCCATAATCGGCGCGCCTATTTCCGACAAATCAATACCCCATGCATGGTGATAGAGCTGATTGCCCATAATCCCAAACTTCTTCTCGAGCTTAGCCAGATCATAGCGGGCAAGCTGGCCGACTGTAAAAATCCCCATTCCATTCAATGTCTTTTCAACACGGCGGCCGATGCCCCACATTTCCCGTAACGGGGATATATTCCACAGCTTTGTTTTTACATCTCCATACGTCCATTGTGCAACTCCCTTTTTTTTCGCCTCAAGGTCCAGGCAGAGCTTTGACATTAGCAAATTAGGCCCTATTCCTATGGCACAGGGAAGCTGAAATTCCCGTTCAATATCATCTTTTATTTTCCAGGCAATCGTCTGGGCATCACCCCAGAGATGCAATGCGCCGTCTACTTTTATAAAGCTTTCATCGACACTGTACGTATGGATGGCTTCCTTGGGGACATATCGGTTAAACACTCTGGTGATTTCAGTGGAGATTCTTAAATAAGTCGCCATTTTCGGCTCCTCAACTCGAATGCGCGGATCTTGGGGGACCTCAAAAAGACGGGACCCTGTCTTTATTCCAAACTCTTTTTTCATTCGTGGAGAGGCCGCCAGAACAACGCTCCCCTTCCGTTCCACATTCCCGGCAATTACAAGATAGCAGTCAAGAGGATCCAGACCAAGCATGACAGCAGAACAGCTTGCATAAAAGCTCTTCATATCAACACACAAAATTTGATTGTTCGGCATTGAGCTGTAATCAACCATGACTTCGACATCCTCCTTCAAAAAAAAGCGTAAGACGCTGCTTATCAGCTTCTATGCTGCATAGCCCCTCTGAACCCAAAAAAATATATATCACAAGAACATCCGTTCTGTATATGTATACCCATTATATTAAGCGAATATGCGTTCGGTTTCAATGGAAATTTTACGCGGTTTTTCTTAAAAGTGGTTCTTTCTCCCCAGGATAGACGCCTCACCAGCCAAAAACAAAAGAAGCTGCAGGCATTTGGCTGCAGCTTCTGAGCTTCTATTTTTGATTGAATGCGCGTTTTCCTATTTTTTCGAACAGGCCTGGAAAAAGGGCATAGATAATGCTCCCCGCATTCATCCACCGCGGAAGGTTGATTTCCCTGACAGGCCGCAGCATGGCATTGACTACCTTGCGGGCCACGTATTCAGGCTTAAGCATAAATTTGCTGACATTTTTCACGTATGTGCCCTTTTCATCTGCAATCGTAAAGAAATTGGTTTCAATAGGTCCGGGGTTAACTGCAGTCACAAATACATTGCTGTCAGCAAGCTCCATCCGAAGGCTGTTTGTATAGCCAAGAACCGCATGCTTGGTTGCGGAATAGACACTCGATTTCGGTGTGGCCATTTTACCGGCCTGTGAAGCGATATTAATAATATGGCCGCTCCTCTGTTTCCTCATCACTGGGAGCACCATGCTCGTGCAGGCCATTAAGCCAACAACGTTTACATCAAACATTCCTTTTATTTCTTCAACTTTTGCTTCATGCGCCTCGCGAAAAACACCGAAGCCGGCGTTATTCACAAGCACATCTATGTGACCAAACCGGGCAATGATCTCTGAAAAAACAGCCGAAACTTCGTCAGTGTCTGAAACATCAAGCTTATCCACATGAACATCGACTGAAAAGCGCTTCCGCAAGTCTGCCTGCAGCTCCTGCAATTTGTCAAGGCGGCGGGCAAGAAGGACAAGATTTGCTCCCCTCTCGGCACAAAGGACGGCCATTTGCGCCCCGATTCCGCCTGATGCACCGGTGATAATCACATTTTTATTTTTTAATCTGTCTGACAATCAAACCACCTCTTTTGATGCGGAATACAAGAATGCTTCCTCCTCTTTATTTATATAAATCTCTCCTATTGAATGCAAATAGTCAAGCTGTGCGACTGTTTCGGAAATGGTCAGGGAAAGCTCCTTCTCATAAACCTTCGGAAAAAGGCGGCGGCATACCTCAAAAACAGTAAGCGATTCGGACTCAAGCCATGCCTTTACTTTCATTGCCCGCTCATGCTGGCGGCCAAGCCTTTCGCTTATTAACCCATTCACATTTGTAATATCCTCTCCATGTCCGGAATAAAAAAGGGATATCGGCAGCTGCCGCAGTTTTTTCAGAGACTCGTTATACTGAAGCTGCGGCTTCGGTCTTTCCGCATTGCCGGGAAGCGGCGGCTCCAGGATAGGGTTAGGTGAAATGTGTGCAAGCAAATGGTCTCCTCCAAGGAATACACCATCTTTCTCCCTGAATAAACCTATATGGCTCTGTGCATGCCCGGGGGTCTCCGTTACCGTCCAATCGTTAAGCCCTTCAGGCTGGCTGCCTTCTTTCAGCTCTCCTGTCAGGGTACGATTGCAGGAATAGCGCAAAGTCTTTTTCATTTTGTTAATAAAGGAAGCATACCTTTCAGGAATTCCAAATTCGTTAAACAGTTTTATGTAAAACTCATCATGAAATTTTAGAAATTCGTCAGTACGGGACAGCCACCTTTGGTTAACCGGGTGCCCGAACACATCAAGATTGTCCGGGAAAAAGTCAAGCAGCCCGGCATGATCGGGATGATGATGTGTGAGAACAACCTGTTCAAAATCACCGGGAGTTAAATTCAGCTCTTTAAGCTGGGATTTTAAAGCTTCCCATGCTTCATCCGTTTTAGGCCCGGCATCGACAAGAGTCAGCTTTTCCCCTTTTACTGCATATACATTAACGTCGCCGACAGGAAAAGGTGTCGGGATCACAAGCTTTGCAATACCATCCTTCCATTTTGCCATTTTACAATCCCCCTAAAATCACTATATTTAAATAAAATAAAGCTGTTTTTCTATATACTTCCGCAGGCATGCATCATTTAGTAAACAGTTCTGTTATCCCCTTAAAATATCAGCATTTGCCATACGCATATATTAACGGAATTTAATAACATAATTTACAAATTTACATATATAAAAATAAGTGTACCGTTCTTTTTAGTAATTGTCATTATTTTCACATAACTTTTATGCAATATTGATAATTTTTTGAAAAATACTTCTTGACAAATAAGTGTGTCTTCTTGCATAATCACAATTAAAATTTGATTTTCATAAATCAAAGCTGTACTTCTACAGCAGAAACATGGCGATGAATAAGATTAGTAAATGGAAAACGGCGAAAGAGAGTGAAGCTCAAACGGCTGAAAGGCTTCACCGTCCACTTGACCATTGAACCTGCCTTATGAGCTGTTAGGAAAACCTAAACGCACCCCCGGCGTTATCGGGATCGAGATGCCTTTTCAAAACACAGCGGCTGCGGCAGGCATGCTGCACGAAGAAAGAAAAGGCAATGAAGGTGGTACCGCGGAAGCAAAGTCTTTTCGTCCTTTACTGGATGGAAAGGCTTTTTTATTTTAACAGCCGGTAAATAGAGCAACAATAAGGAGGAATAACAGCAAATGAAAAAATTAGCTATTGCAGGAGCAGGATCAATGGCAGAAGCGTTAATATCAGGAATCGTCGAAAGCCGGCTCATTACCGGCAGCAATATTTGGGTGACAAACAGATGCAGCAGGGAAAAACTTCAATCCCTGCAAAAAGCCTATGGCGTTCAGATAACTTATAATCTCAGTGAACTATTAAGCGGGGCTGACGCTGTTATTTTAGCGATGAAGCCAAAAGATGCTCAGGAAGCCATCAATCTCATAAAGCCTTATTTACATGAAGACATGCTGATCATTTCCGTTCTCGCCGGAGTTTCGATCGAAAGCATTGAACTTTTGGCAGAAAAAAAGCTGCCAGTCGTAAGAGCCATGCCCAATACATCAGCAGCAGTCGGAAAATCAGCAAGCGCCTTATCGGCTAATGAAAGAGTGTCCAAAGAACAGATGAAAGCAGTAAGAGGCATTTTTGATACAGTTGGAAAATCAGCATTTGTTGAGGAAAAACAGCTGGATGCTGTAACAGGCCTGTCAGGCAGCGGACCGGCATATATTTACTATCTTGCGGAAGCTATGGAAAAAAGCGCGGAAGAAATCGGACTCGAAAAGGGTATGGCGAAAGAATTTATCATCCAGACACTCATCGGGGCAGCCGAAATGCTGGCCCGATCAGCCAAGGACCCCGAGCAGCTGAGGAAGGAAGTAACAAGCCCTGGCGGCACCACCGAAGCAGGTGTAAAAGTGCTTGAAGCGAACGGAGTGCAGGAAGCTTTCATTGAATGCATCAAGGAAGCGACAGCGCAATCCAGGCGGCTTGGCCAAAGCTTCAGCAGCACAGTGAAAATTTAGCTGACAGCATCTCCCCTAAAAAACGTCGTCTAAAAAAGGATGAGAAACCTGCAAATGCTCATTATTCTATTAAGCGCAAGCCTCCTGGTATGGATTGCAGTACTAATTGATGCCGTTCTGGGACTAAAAAGCCTGGACCGCCTTGAAGATAGCAATACGATGACTGAAGGCCCCCTTCTTTCTGTTATTACAGCGGCAAGGAATGAAGAAGCCAAGCTTGCGGAGAGCTTAGAAACCCAGCTGCGGCAAAGCTATAAGCGCATTGAATGGATATTGGTCAATGACCGTTCAGCCGACAGGACAGGAAGCATCATGGACCATATTCAGAAGAATGATTCAAGGGTTAAATGTATTCATATTGATTCCCTCCCATGCGGATGGCTGGGAAAAAACCACGCTCTTTATAAAGGATATATGGAATCATCAGGGGAATTAATCTTGTTTACAGATGCCGATGTGTTATTTAAAAAGGAGGCCTTCAGCAAGGCGGTTCATTATTTCAGCAAGAATGAACTTGATCATTTAACGGCGGCACCGAGCTTGACGGGCAGGAGCTTCTGGCTCAACACGTTCATTGCTTTTTTTCTTTTTGGCTTCTCCTATTATAAGCGCCCCTGGCTCGCTAACAATCCACGTTCAAAGAGCGGAGTTGGCATTGGGGCATTTAACATGGTGTCCAGGCGTTCCTATGAAGCAATCGGAACACACAAGGCAATAAAAATGCGGCCTGATGATGATTTAATGCTTGGAATGAAAATCAAACAAAACAACCTCAGGCAAAAATTTGCAACGGCGATGGACCTGATTGAAGTTGAATGGTATGAAAGTTTAATAGAAGCCTTCAAAGGATTGGAGAAAAATACTTTTGCAGGCCTCCATTACCGAATTAGCATGGTGCTCTTTGCAATTGCCGGCACATTCAGTTCACAGGTGCTTCCCTTTCTCACCATCTTTTCAACTGACAAAGTAATTTTCAATCTAAGCTTTGCAAACATCATTTTTTTAGCAGGTGTTTATACAATCATTACAAAAAGAATGACCAATTTTTCTCCGCTTCTGTTTACTGTATTTCCAATTACAGCTCTCCTGTTTATTTATTCCATAATCCGTGCCAGCATCCTGACCTTAGTACGGGGCGGCATAGTCTGGAGAGGTACATTATATAAGTTAAGCGAACTGAGGAATAAACATTGAAAGCACACACCTTCCTTAATGCATGTTCTTTTTCATTTTTGGAACTGCCTGATATACTTAATATTTAGGATAGCGAAATAAGGAGGCAGAAATTATGGAAACAAAGCTTTTTTCACCTTTTACAATTAAAGGAGTCACCTTTAAAAACCGAATTGTTATGGCACCGATGTGCATGTACTCAAGCCATAATGAAGACGGAATGGTTGAAAACTGGCACCGGACTCATTATACGAGCCGGGCAGTCGGACAGGTGGGATTAATCATCCTGGAGGCAACTGCCGTGACTCCGCAGGGCCGAATTTCTCCTCAGGATCTGGGAATATGGAGTGATGATCACATCGCAGGCCTGAAGGATTTAACCGGGCTAATGAAAGAACACGGTGCTTCACCTGGAATACAGCTGGCACATGCCGGAAGAAAAGCGACTGTTGAAGGAGAAATTCTCGCCCCATCCGCTGTTGCTTTTAATGAAAAAATGAAAACACCAAAAGAAATGACAAAAGAAGAAGTATCAGAAACTGTCCAGGCATTCAAAAAAGGCGCTGAAAGAGCGAAAAAGGCCGGCTTTGAAGTAATTGAAATTCATGCGGCACACGGATATCTGATCAATGAGTTTCTCTCACCCCTAAGCAATAAACGGAGTGATGAGTATGGGGGATCGGCTGAAAACCGGTATCGCTTCCTCGGTGAAGTCATTGAAGCCGTTAAAGCCGTTTGGGATGGACCTTTATTTGTCAGAGTATCAGCCCATGATTATCATGATGAAGGGTTGACCGCAAAAGATTATGCAGAAATGGGAAAATGGATGAAGGAGCAGGGAGTGGATCTAATTGACGTAAGCTCCGGAGCAGTAGTGCCGGCCAGAATACATACTTACCCTGGCTACCAGGTCAAATTCTCTGAAATCATTAAAGAAGGTGCGAATATCCAGACTGGTGCAGTCGGGCTTATTACATCTGGCCTGCAGGCTGAAGAAATCCTCCAAAACGAGCGTGCTGATTTAGTCTTTATTGCCAGAGAATTACTGAGAGACCCCTATTGGCCGCGGACAGCAGCAAAAGAACTTGGCGCATCAATCGAACCTCCTAAGCAATATGAACGGGGATGGCTGTAACATAAAACGAGGGATGGCACTTGTTAGCTGCCATCCCTCGTTTTTATTATATAATCTGCAGTGAATCAAGGAATACAATGATAATAACCAGAGGAACTACATAGCGCAGAAGGAAATACCACGAGGAGAAGATTCCGTTCAGCGACTTTGAACCTTGAATCAATTCACTTCTCAGCAGGTCTTTCTTCATTCTGTATGAGACGAATATGGAGATCAGCAAAGCTCCAACCGGCATCAAGATGTTGCTGACAAGGAAATCAGCAGCATCAAAGATGATTTTGCCGAAAATTGAAATATCTGATAAGCTGCTGAAGGATAATGCAGATGGAACCCCGACGATAAAAATTGCCAGTCCTGTCAGCCAGGCTGCACGGGTTCTGCCACTTCCCTTCTTATTCGTCAGAGCAGCCACCACAATTTCAAGCATTGAAAAAGCGGATGTTAAGGTTGCAAATAGAAACAGTGCAAGGAAGAAGAGCAGGAACACCCGCCCAAACAGAATCTGATCGAAAACAGATGGCAGGACAATGAACAATAAGCCGGGACCTGCAGCAGGCTCAAAGCCCAATGAGAACACAGCAGGGAAAATTGCCAGTCCAGCCAGAACTGAAATAAATAGATTCATTGCGACAACAGAAAATGCAGGCTGCATCAGATTTTCTTTTTTAGATAGATAAGAGCTGTACGTTACCATAACCGATACCCCGACACTTAGAGAGAAAAACGATTGGCCCATCGCATATAGGACGGTTTCAGATGTTAAGTTTGAAAAATCAGGCTTTAAAAAGAACGAGACGCCTTCCATCGCATTATCCAGTGTCAGAGATCGTGCAATCAAAATAATAAATAAAAGAAACAAAGCCGGCATCATAATTTTGCTGACCTGCTCGATCCCCTTCTGGACGCCTTTGGCAACCACTAAAACAGTTATGAATAAAAAGATCCCCTGTGCCGCTACAACAGACACAGAGTCTGACACGGCTGCGCCAAATAGCTCCTCATAATTGCCTGCACCATTCATAGAGCCGGTAACCCCGTATACAATGTACTTCAGAATCCACCCGCCTATTACACTATAGAAGGATAAAAGCAGAAAACACGTGAATACGCCAAGGTAGCCTATCCAGTGCCATTTAGTTCCTGGAGCAATATCCTTATATGCCGAAATTGCCTCCTTCCCCGTACTGCGGCCAATCACAAACTCGGCCAGCAAAAGCGGAAAACCAATTAAAAGGGAAAATAACAGAAATAATAAAATAAATGCCCCGCCTCCGCTTGTTCCTGTCACATACGGAAGCTTCCAGATAGCTCCAAGTCCGATTGCTGAACCTGCCGATGCTAAAATAAATCCTATCTTCGATGACCATTGCTCATTTTGCTGCATGCCTGTACCTCCATAATTTTTTATCGCAGTCTAAAGGGCAGTATGACCCCCACTTCAAAACTCAGAGGAATCAATAGAGGATAAGCGGTGGTCAAACTGCCCAATCAAGCTGCGGCTCCTAGGGCAAGTCGCCTCGCTTTATAATGTAAAGGCCCGAAATAAGGACAAGACTAAGAACGCCACGTCC
>NZ_NJQY01000039.1:0-1742 GCF_010628845.1 Bacillus sp. 22-7
CGGACACAAAACTGCAAACGGATGCCGGCAGAGTCCGAAGATGGCTGGGGTTCGGACACAAACCGCCGAACGGATGCCCGCTGAGTCGAAGTTGGCTGGGGTTCGGACACAAAACCGCGAACGGATGCCGGCAGAGTCCGAAGATGGCTGGGGTTCGGACACAAAACCGCGGACAGATGCCCGCTGAGTCCGAAGCTGGCCTGAGTTCGGACCCAAAACCGCGAACAGATGCTCGCTGAGTCCGAAGTTGGCTGGAGTTCGGACCCAAAACTGGAAACGGATGCCGGCTGAGTCCGAAGTTGGCTGGGGTTCGGACACAAAACTGCAAACGGATGCCGGCAGAGTCCGAAGATGGCTGGGGTTCGGACACAAAACCGCGAACGGATGCCGGCTGAGTCCGAAGTTACCCGGAGTTCGGACTCAAAATCGCAAACTGGTGCACGCAGAGTCCGAAGTTGCCGGAGGTTCGGACACAAAACCGCGAACTGGTACACGTTGAGTCCGAAGTCGCCCGGGATCGGACTCAACATCGCAAACAGATATACCGAGTTCACCAAAACTTCAATATTATTTACCCCTCAAATAAACTATAATTAAAGTGAGGTGGATAATTATGACAAATGCATTGAAAAGGCCTAATTGGCTGATGTTTGGTGTGCTGTTATCTATGATTCTGTTTTCCAACTACTTTCTTTACAGGACCACGCTTTTTGGTCCGGTTCCAGACGGTGCGGCGGTTGGCTCCCTGTTTGACTTGCTGGTTGTTGTACCCTTATTGGCGTATTTCCTTATCCTTCGGAAAAGGTATTCGCTGAAGTATTTAGGGGCAGTTATTTTAGCAGGATACGGAGCTGCCTATTTTATTATCCCTGCCAGCCAATTTTCGCAGTTTGCCTTTTTACCTTATATAATTGTTTTTTCCGAAGCGCTTTTTATAGGGCTGGAGTTGTTTATTGCCTATAAGATTCTTACTAAGCTGCCTGTACTTTTAAAAGAATACCGCAGGCTAAACGGTATTAATTCTCTATTTCTCTTTAATGTTAAAAGGGCGGCTGAAACGCATTTGCCGAATAATAGGTTGGGAACTGTATTTATGACTGAATTCGCTATGTTTAATTATGCCCTGTTTTCATGGAAAAAGAAGCCCTCCATAAAGCATGGAGATAGTTTCACATACCATCAAAAAACAAGTGTAAATGCTGTTTATATTATGCTGATCCATGCGATAGCCATTGAATCGATCGGACTTCATTATTGGCTTCATTCATGGAATGCTATTGTGGCATATATCATCTTAATAGCAAATATATATGGCATTATATACTTTCTGGCCGAGATCAACGCCACCCGCTTAACCCCTTTCGTCCTTAATGATTCTCATTTGCTGCTGCAGTCAGGATTCTCAAAAAGCATGTACCTTCCATTGGAAGATGTTAAAGAAATCAACTATTATGATGGTCCCGAAAAGTTCAGCAGACAAGAAATGAATGATATATTTGATGCCAGATTGCCTGATCTTATCCAGGAAAAGCCGATGTTCGAAATTATACTTAAGGAGCCGGCGGTTTATGAGCTGATGTACGGTATGAAAAGAAAAGCAAGCCGCATCGTTCTGAATGTGGATGAACCGGAGAGATTTTATCGCAGTCTAACGGGCAGTAAGACCCCGCTTCAAGACTCAGAGGAATCCATGGAGGATAAGCGGGGGTCAAACTGCCCGTAAGGCCCGATTGGTGAGATAC
>NZ_NJQY01000039.1:1792-10002 GCF_010628845.1 Bacillus sp. 22-7
CTTAGCGACACTAGAACGCGACTAACAATCAGTGGGGATAGAGTACACCCCCACTGATTGAAGTTTCACTTTATCAGGAAGTTTCAAGCAAATTAGCTCAAAAGTAAAGGAAAATCCCGAGGGATTTTCCTTTTTTGTGTGGGCTTATTTCCACCAATTATCGTGCATGGATGCAGGCATCTGGCGCTTATGTTCGGAAACGAAGTAACGGTTTTCAATCTTTTCTGCTGCTTCCGGATTTACTGATTTTCCTTCAAGGTAGTCATCCAATTCATCGTATGAAATTCCCAGTTCTGTTTCATCAGCCTGTCCCGGTTTCTGGTCCAGAAGATCGGCAGTCGGCACTTTTAAGTAAAGTCTTTCTTCTGCTCCAAGCTCTTTAAGCAGTGCCTTTCCCTGTCTTTTAGTCAGTCCGGATAATGGCAGGACATCTGCTCCGCCATCACCATATTTTGTGTAAAATCCTGTCACTGCTTCTGCTGCGTGATCTGTTCCGATAACCAGCAAGCCAAATTGGCCGCCAATTGCATATTGGGCGATCATTCTCATGCGGGCTTTCACATTGCCTTTGTGATAATCCTTTAACGGTTCCTCCGGCAATATACGATCATATTCGGTTTTTACTTCATCAACTGCATTTTTAATATTAAATACAACTTCACGGTCAGCCTGGATAAAAGAAAGCGCCAACTGGGCATCCTTTTCATCCTGCTGTACACCATATGGCAGCCGGACTGCCATGAATGTTGCCTCCTTGCCTTCTTTTCGCAATTCTTCAACAGCGAGCTGGGCAAGTCTTCCGGCGAGAGTGGAATCCTGGCCGCCGCTTATGCCCAGTACATACCCTTTGGCATTCGTTTTAACAAGGTAATCCTTTAAAAACTGGATTCTGTTTTTTATCTCTTCTTTTGGATCAATTGCTGGATTCACATTTAAATTTTCCATAATTTCTTTTTGCCTATTCATTGCAGGTTCCTCCCTCTTCCTATAGCTTCAGCTCTTTATATTTTGTTTAACCTGGCTGATCATGTTCATTTTATTATCCCAGCACTCCTGGCTCAAGTCGACCGGGTATTCCTCCGGATTTAAAGAACGGCGGTACTCATCCCATAATACGTTGAGATTTTCCTTTGCAAAGCTCTGCATCTCTTTTAAGGATGGAACTTTATAGGTAAGCTTCCCTTCCTGGAAAATCACTTTATGCAATTCTCTCGCTTCGAAATTGGTAACGAATTTGCTTACGAACGTGTGAACTGGATGGAACATCTTAAGCCTGGGTTCTGCTTGAGGATTCTCATGATCCAGTGCAATATAGTCTCCCTCTGATTTATGGTTGTCTTTGTTAATAATCCGATATACTTTCTTTAGGCCGGGAGTGGTTACTTTTTCCGGATTGCCGCTGATTTTTATTGTGTCAGTCATCTTGCCATCTTCATTTTCTATTGAAACTAGTTTATAAACAGCTCCTAATGCTGGCTGCTCAAAAGCCGTGATCAATTTAGTGCCAATGCCCCAAATATCGATTTTCGCTCCTTGAGCTTTTAGGTTAATGATGGTGTATTCATCCAGATCATTTGATGCAATAATCTTTGTATCATGAAAACCGGCTTTATCCAGCATTTTCCTTGCTTCTTTGGAAAGATACGCCAAGTCCCCGCTATCCAGTCTTATTCCTTTAAAGTTGATTTGACCTTCCATTTCCCGGGCGACTTTAATGGCGTTCGGGACTCCCGATTTCAGCGTGTCATAGGTATCTACGAGAAAAACACAGTCTTTATGAGTCTGGGCATATTTCTTAAAAGCGGTATACTCATCCTGATATGCCTGTACAAAAGAATGGGCATGAGTTCCTGCAGCTGGAATGCCAAATTTCTTGCCGGCTCTTACGTTAGATGTCGCATCAAACCCTCCTATATATGCTGCTCTTGTTCCCCAGATGGCAGCGTCCATTTCCTGTGCCCTTCTGGAACCAAATTCCATAGCTGTCCCATCCCCAATGACTTCTTTGATTCGTGTAGCTTTTGTCGCAATCAAGGTTTGGTAATTTATAATATTTAATAGTGCTGTTTCTACGATCTGGGCTTCTGCCAGCGGAGCTTCTACACGCATAATCGGCTCATTGCCAAACACAAGCTCTCCTTCTTCCATTGATTTAATGGTTCCTGAAAAAGTCATGTTTTTAAGATATTCGAGGAAATCGTCCGCATAATTCAATTCGTTTTTTAAGTACTGCAGGTCACTCTCGGTGAATCTGAAATTCTCAATATACTCGATCACTCTTTCAAGCCCTGCAAAAACGCCATATCCATTCCCAAAAGGGAGCTTCCTAAAATATACTTCAAAGACCGCTTTTCGATTATGTATATTGTCTTCCCAATAAGTCTGCGCCATATTTATCTGGTACAAATCAGTATGCAAAGCTATACTATCATCCGCAAATTCCCTGTGCATAATCGCAACCTCCTGTGACAAATCTTCCTTATGTATTTCTTTTATTGGCTAGTATCCCCCATTCCCATCTTTCTCAACTTAAATGGATGAAAAATTTGCCTATTATTTTAATAGTAGTGAAGTTCAAAGCCTTAAGCAAATTTTTCAGCCTGAATATATACGGATATTTACCCATTTAAGACTTTTTTACACATTCTCAAGCATCTGTTCGTTATTTTGAACAAGTGATACTATTTCGTTATAACACTTCAGGATTATTTCCCAAACATCAGCAGTCGCGATGTTATTTTAAAATAAGAAACCATTCTTCACTCCCCTTTTGATGCAATCACCAACCTTCCGCCCTCCGCATAAGATGTCATGAACTGACAAGGAGGGCTGTGATATATGGATAGACGGGGCCTTTTGCCTTTCGTTGTGACCGCATTTTTTGCCGTAATGATTTCGCTCTTTACTTTTTCGCTTATGGATTCAAAGGATGCCGAGCCGCCAAAAACAGAGACCGTTCCAGATGGCCAAAGCAAAAGCCATGAAAGTGATATCTCGAATGAAGTAAAAAATAATATCAAAGGCAATAAAGCCAATGTGAATAATTCAATCGACAACAATTTAAATAATGGTGAAGACAGTCAAATTGATAATAATGTTACGAATGATATAGAGGTAAATGTGGATGTGAATGTAACAAATACGTTAAAAAATAAGGCTGATAAAAATCAGGACTCCGGTCAAAAAGATAATGAAAAGGAAAACAGCAGCGGCGATAAGGATAAGGGAAATGACCAGGACGGCCAATCTGGGGATGATGAAGTCGTTTGGGGTGTAGACTCGGCAAGTCTCACTTCAAGCGACTTGATTTCTTGTGTTCGTGAAAACTTTGGATCTCCTAAAGTATGGGGACGGTATTTAGGTGAAAAAGAAGGTGTATCAGCAGGCATTACACCAGAAGAGGCTGAACTGCTGCAGGGCAATGATATTAAATTACTCGTGATATGGAATCGATTTAATGATGCAACAGGCCTTGAAAATGGACAGAGTGAAGCAAGAGCAGCTGTTCAATTGGCAAAGGAGCTGGGAATACCCGAGGGTGTCGCGGTTTTTGCGGATATCGAGCCAAATTATCCTGTCGACTCTTCTTTTATAAAAGGCTGGTATCAAGCCATGTCAGAATCACCCTATGAACCTGGTATTTATGGAATTTTTGATAAGGAAAAGGCCCTGAGGAAAGCTTTCGATCAGGCTGCAGCCGAAAACACTCCCCTTCTTGAAAACACATTTATATGGACTGCAGCGCCGAATAAAGGAATCACCGCTGAGGCCCAAGCGCCTGAGTATAAACCTGAAGCTCCGGATAACTCACTGATTGCAGGCTGGCAGTATGGAATTGATGCGGAGGAATGCAATATTGATACGAACTTATTTAACAAAGACATTCTGGATGTTCTTTGGTAAATAAGAAAAGCGGAAGCGCCTTGCCCACCCCTGACAAGCACAAGTCGAGCCTCACGGAAAGGCGTCCTTTGCCTTTTTGGGAGGATTGGCTTGTGACCTCGAGGGGGGAGGCGCTGGAGCTAGACAGCAAAAATAAAGAGCCCCTAAAGGCTCTTTTACATTTTAAAGCTGTTCTTTGGCATTCCATTATTCCAAAACTGATTCATGATAAACGGTGTGCCGATAAACACAGGAACGATATAATAGCTGAGACGGTAGAACATGAGAATCAAAAGCCCCAGTTCTGATGGGACACCCTGTGATTCCAGTCCGATCAAAAATACAAAGTCGAAGGATCCTATTCCGCCTGGTATCATACTCGCAATACCGGCACAAGCAGAGATGATGACAATCGGAAACAAAACAAAAAATGGAATAGATACTTCCAGTGCTCTGGCAATTCCCCAGATACATATGATAATAAATAGCCACTCCAGTAATGAAACCGTCAGCAGTTCCCCTGCAAACCCCTTTTTGATGTGCTTCGTATTCCAAAATGACGACTTAAAAAAGTAAACGCCCAGCAGCAGCGGTGTGTAAGCGGCGACAGCCCAGACTGCGAGTTTTATAAGCTTTACATCATCATACAAATGTAAATCGGTAAATAGGACGACCCATGACAATATAGACAAGCCTGTAAGGTAAAAAAGTGACAGCTTGGCAATTATTTTGATATACGGTGTACTGCCTGTCAGGTAATCTTTATAAAAATAGGACCTGAGTGTAGCCCCTGCCACACCTCCCAGTCCAATAAAGTTCGAGAATGCATTAGCAGATAAAGAATAAAATAAAAGCTTTTTTTTAGGAACTCTAATTCTGAAAAGCCTTTGCAATATTTCATCATAAAAATACATTGGAAAAAGAGCAGCCAGTCCCAATAAAAGGATAAAAAATATTCGGCGGACAGTTAGCCGGTCAACATAAAGCTCAAGTAGAGCCCAATTAAAATCAGTGAATATCCCTTTTGCTTCAAGCATGACAAACAGCAAAATGAATAAGGGTACAAGGAGTTTGGCAAGCGTAATAATTGTTTTTTGTTTGAACAAGGACAAAATACCCCACCATTCATTTAGAGAACTAGAGATAATTTAATCTCCCTGATAGAGTGTATCACAAAAGCTTAATATATATATACTTTTTCCTATTATATTCCTATTTAGTGACAATAGAATGGACAAGAAATAAGTTTTTGCAAATGGTTCAATATCTGCAATTGTTATCAATACAGCATTCAATTATACTTAAATATGTGAATAGAGGTGAACTGACATCTTTGAACTATTAATTGAATCGTCTTTTATTTCATCAGAATATACTCTTTATTTAACATATATCATTGGATTAGCTGCTAAGCTGTTAATCATTTGGAAAATAAAGCCTGCTTTTTATAGTCCCGGAAATATCGGGAATAATCAAAATGAATATGAAAACCTTCCAGAGTTTTGCATGGATCGGACCTTTATTTGCGATTCGATTCAGTCGTGGATGGCAAAACTGATCCTGAAAAAAGGCGATCAAAGCGATGAGCCGGAAGGCCTCTCCCCTATTTTATAAAAAAATATAGCGGGAGGTTTGACCTGAATGAGAAAAATAAAACTGTTGCTGGCCATTACTATGATCACCGTATTACCAATATTCTTATCTGCCTGTCAGGCTCAAGGAGGACAAGGAACAAGCTTTTTCCATCAATATTTTGTCAATCCATTTGCATTGGCCATACATGGAACGGCTGTTTTCTTTCATGGCAATTTCGGACTGGCCATAATCTTCATTACTATCGTGATCAGGCTGATATTAATGCCTTTAATGCTTAAACAATATAAAAATCAAAGCTTGATGAAAGAAAAAATGGATAAGTTAAAACCTGAACTTGATAAAATCCAGCAAAAGCTGAAAACAGCGAAAAAACCGGAGGAGCAGCAAAAGCTGCGGCAGGAAATGTTCGGTTTGTATCAATCGCATGGAGTGAATCCTTTGAATGCGGCGGGATGCCTTCCAATCTTGATTCAAATGCCCATTTTAATGGGGTTCTATTATGCCATAAGAGGAAATCAGGAAATTGCGGCACATTCATTTCTCTGGTTTAATCTGGGTCATTCTGACATTTGGATCACGATCATTGCAGGAATAGTGTACTATCTTCAGTACCGGTTCACTCTTAGCAATATGACTGCGCAAACGCCAAAGCAAATGAAATTCATGGGTTTATTGTCTCCTGTAATGATTATGCTGGTTTCTTTAAATGCTCCTGCAGCTTTGCCGCTTTATTGGACTGCAGGCGGATTGTTTTTAGTTTTTCAATCATGGCTTGGAAGAAGATTATATACAAAAGATAAAACTGATCATGTGCAGTTTATGTCAGAATCGTAATGACATGAGGAGCAGGCTTAATGCCATGCTCCCTTTTTGTTTAAAGAAATTTGAATAACAGTATCTATTCTTGGAAAGATAAAGGGGAAAATCAAAAGGAGGAAAGTGTATGATTAAGCGTAAATTAATGATGGCAGGAGCACTGTCAGCAGCATTGCTTGCAGGCTGTGCAACGAATAATAATGATATGAATGAAACAGCTCAGAGAAACAGAGACCTGACAGAGCCGACTAAAGTGAACGACAGCAACTATGGCGAAAATGGACGCACCACTGAGCCGGGGATTGATCTTACCCGCACGGGAACGGACAATGACAATCAAAATGATTCCCCGAGAATGAAGGTTGCTGATAAAGCTGCCGATAAAATTACCTCTATACCAGAGGTTGAATCTGCAAATGTCATCGTAACAGACAATAATGCCTATGTGGCCGCACGCTTAAATGATGGAAATGGAGAATTGACTAAGGATGTTGAGGGTAAGATTTCAGATCAGGTGAGAGCCGTCGATCAGGATATCGATAATGTATATGTGTCTGTTAACCCTGACTTTTATGATCGAATGACAGGATATTCAGAGGACATTCGGGCAGGTCATCCAGTAGAAGGATTTTTTGATGAATTTACACAAACTGTGCGCAGAATTTTCCCGACACAAAGGTAAAAAGAAAACGGCCCATAACAGGCCGTTTTCTTTGTGGGTTTAAGCATCCTGGAAGTAGTCTTTATAAAATCCGCTTACTTTTCCGGAATTGTCTACAATGAAATAAAATTCTTCCGTTTCATTTTTTACATCATAGATATTCCCTGCTGTTAAAGCCCGGTTTACAATGTATTTTGCTGCGTCTGTGTGCACACATTTTACTTTTTTCAATGTTTCGCGTTCATGCCAGTTTAAATGAATCACTATTGCCACTCCTTCAAAGTCTGCATTATTTTCTATGTTTAGTTTTTATCGCAGTCTTACTGCCCGTAAAGGCCCGATTGGTTAACTAACAATCAGTAGGAAAGAGAACCCCCACTGATTGAAGTTTCACTTTATTATAATGAATAGGAACGGTTGTCTGCAACCAGATTCTCTTTAGCAGCTGGCATTAGCTTCATTATTTTCCGAAACTGCTTGATTTTATCTGCCTCAAATGTATAAACTTCTCCAGTTAACGAGTTTTTCATTGTTATATAGTTAATTTCACAGATCTGGTCTATTCGTACAAATTCTAAATGATCATAATATTCATTATCATATTCCACTTCATAAAAGCCATTATCTGCTAAAATTTTCATTTTGATGACCCTCTTTCTAAGATGATGGCAAAGGTTATATACCACCCGCTTAGCCTGTTTCAAACCACCAAATGAAATTTTGCAGGATTTAGCTTAGTTTTTCCCACTCGCTTAGGTGCATTGGATTTAGATGAGGTTTTGCCTCCCCTTCTAAAACAGCGATATATTCTAATGAGTGGCCGTCCGGATCATAAAAATAGATTGAAGCAGCCGGCATCCATGTATGGACAATCGGTTCTGCCGGTGATAGGCCAAAGCTTTCCCTGACCTCGATCTCTTTTTCGGTTAAAAACGGAATAATTCCCCGGAGCTTCTCAGGCGAAACAGAAAAGGCTATATGATTTTTCCTTATTGGGGTGTCTTTTGTTTCCCAGATACCCAGCATGTTCTCTTTATTTTCGCCCAGAAAGAAAAATGCTGCTTTCCTGTCTTCTGTTGTGTAAGCTACTTTAAAGCCGAGGTTTTCATAAAATTTGATGCTTCTTTCCAAATTGCTTGAGTTTAGATGTGCTTCATATAATTTTGCTCCCTGCATGGTAAGGTCCTCCAATTCATTTTTTATCTGTTTTTATCGCAGTCTAACGGGCAGTAAGACCCCCACTTCAAGACTCAGA
>NZ_NJQY01000039.1:10076-28914 GCF_010628845.1 Bacillus sp. 22-7
ATTGAAGTTTCACTTTATTGTATAAAAAGTGATAACTCTGCCATACAGAAAAAAGGATGAACTTGTGTTCATCCTTTAGTCGTATGCTATCATGCATCCAATCGAATCTTAACTCCCAGTTTTTCCAGCTGCTGTTCAAGCTTTTTGTAATAATCATCACTTACTCTTCCTCTTGCGCCGCGGAGAATTTCAAGAGCGTAATGGTCAGGCGGGGGCAGCTCCCCTTTTTTATTATAGACATGAAAAGTCAGGACATTTTTGTACAATTTATCCTCTGCCTGAACATTTACAAAGGCAGGACGGTACCATTGTCCGTAAAAACCTTCCCTTTGGAACAGATATTCAACAGCTTCATAGGGAAGTTCATATAGAACCCCTTCAGTGACACCGCCATTTTCTATAATATCTGCCCTTCCTCCATCATCCCTGGAAAACAGGTATTGCATCGAATAACCGGCCAATATTCCCCCGCCGACAATCGTTTTGAAATGGTGATCTACCTTGGCCACGCAAAATCGTTCATCATCCATGCAGGATCCGTAAGCAAAATAATAGGTCTTCTCCGGCTTATCCTCCATAAGCTGGAAAAGCTTCCAATCACCGTGAAGAATTGGTTCTGACAGCAGGTCATCCCTGGAGGATACATATACTAGTGCATTTACTTCCCCCTTATCCGTATGGACAGTCTGTTCCACCCTATCGTATAAATTGTCTTTTCTGCCCGGGATATAATCCTCCAGTTCATCCAGATCGGAAAAATGATCCAAATGCACTTCATAAAGTTCCCCATACACTTTTTGGTCAAGCGATGGTTTCATAGAGGGATAGCCAAGCCCAGTATCAAATAATTCCCCGTATACCCATGCCTGCTCGGCAATGCAGGGGCTTCCTTTTAAAACAAAGTGATTGGTTTCATGCATTCTTAAGGTTCCATATACAAACAATTTCTGCGTAGTCATAAGCAAACATTCCCCCTTGGTTCTCTCTTTTGTTTACTATAGTATCATTTTCTGAAGATTCTTTTCAAAAAAAGATGACGGAGAAACATCTCCGTCATTCCTGGCATTGGCAGGCATCCAAATTTTTAATTACCGGAAGCCTGCAAATTAATTTGTTATTTGAGCTTTTATGGTGTGGTGTTATTAAATCCATTTCTTTTTGTTTTGCCTTCATTAAAGCTTCCATTACATACATTTCATCATACATATGCTCTCGCTCCTTTTCCCATATCTTTAATACCATTTTAATTTCTCAAAAGCTTTATCACATTGGCTATGAGGAGGAGATATTTTAAGCCTTTTGAACGAAAGAAGATGGAAATTGAAAAAACCTGCGGGAAGTTCTCCCGCAGGCTTCATATGCCTATTGTTTTAATGTATTAGCATTTTCAATGACTTCTTTTGCCTGTTCACGCAATCTGAATTTCTGAATTTTTCCTGAAGCTGTCATTGGATATTCATTTATAAATTCGATATAGCGGGGGATTTTATGGCGTGAAATCTTCCCTTTGCAATAATCGCGAAGTTCTTCTGCAGTTAAGTCAGAGCCCTCCTTAGCTATTACCCAGGCGACCACTTCTTCACCATATACAGCATCAGGAACCCCAACCACCTGAACGTCCAGAATCTGAGGATGAGTATACAGGAATTCTTCTATTTCACGCGGATATATATTTTCTCCGCCGCGGATGATCATATCCTTTAATCTGCCTGTGATTTTACAGTATCCGTTCTCATCCATTACAGCCAGATCCCCGGTATGGAGCCATCCATCTTCATCAATGGCCTCTTTTGTAGCATCCGGGTTTTTATAATATCCCTTCATGACATGGTATCCTCTTGTGCACAATTCCCCCTGAGCGCCGGCAGGGACTTCATTATTTGTGCCCGGCTCTACAATTTTCACTTCCACATTGGGCAAAGCCCTTCCAACTGATTCTACTCTCAGTTCAATTGGATCATCTGTCCGGGTCTGGGTTATAACTGGTGATGACTCTGTTTGGCCATAGGCAATGGTTATTTCGCTTGCGCCCATTTTTTCAATAACGCCTTTCATGACCTCAATCGGACAATTGGAGCCAGCCATTATGCCGGTACGGAGGGTTGATAGATCATATTTGCTGAAATCAGGATCATTCAGTTCTGCAATAAACATTGTCGGCACTCCATGAAGGCCTGTACATTTCTCATCCTGGACCGTCTGCAGAACAGCTTTAGGGCTGAATTCCTGAACTGGAACAATGGTGGCGCCAACGGATATGCATGCCATGGTTCCCAGCACACAGCCGAAACAATGGAAAAATGGAACAGGAATACATAATCGGTCATCTGAAGTTAATCGCATACAATTTGCGATATTGTATCCATTATTAACAATGTTATTGTGGGTTAGCATAACCCCTTTTGGAAAGCCTGTCGTTCCGGATGTATATTGCATATTTATGGCATCGTCAGGGTCAAGGCTTTGCATCCGCTCATCGAGTTCACTGTCTGTGACCGATTCGCCCATCCTGATAATATCTTCCCAGCTATAGGTACCAGGGAAGCGCTTTTCTCCCATGACGATAATGTTTTTTAAGAAAGGAAGTGTTTTGCTTTTCAGCTGCCCCGGCTCGGAATCTTTCAGTTCCGGAACGATGCTGTACAGCATTTCTATGTAAGAGGTGTCTCTGAACTTCTCCATTAGTACAATCGTTGTACTGTCAGATTGCTTTAATAGATACTCGAGTTCAGCAGCTTGATAGTTTGTATTAACGGTTACAAGGACAGCCCCCATCTTGCCTGTTGAAAACTGGCACGTAAGCCATTCCGGCGTATTTGTTGACCATGCGGCAATATGCTCACCTTTTTCAAGGCCCAGCTTCATAAACCCTTTGGCAGCAAGCCTGCAATAATCATTAAACTCCTTATAACTCATTCGGAGCCCGCGATCGGCATAAACTACAGCTTCATGATCAGGGTGAAGGCCGGCTTTCTCCTCCAGGAGCTTCCCTACTGTTAGATTCAATAATTCCGTCATCCAGAAATCCTCCTTGGTATATGATCTAATCATTATGCAAAAGATTTCTCTAAGATGCTGATTTAAAACGCTTACATTTTATGTTAACACATATTGCTGAATATTCAATATTTTCATATAGTAATAGTTTATAAATTTTCATAAGATAAAAAAACTGCCCTAAAAAAGGGCAGCAGGTTTAAGTTGAAACTTCTCTCTCGTTAAAAATAAAGACCTTCAAATAGTGATAGTTCTTTGTTAAGGCCTGGCGCTACTTGAACAGCAAAGGGTTTCTCACCCCTCTTACGAAGAACTTCCATTGCCATTCCATTCTCGTATAATGGCTGGCAAAAGATGATATTAACTGAACCAATCAGAATGGCTGCTCTTTTGTCTTTTCCGTCACTGCTTATGTAAATATCAGCCCGGGAAGCTGGAATGATCTCCTGCCATGCTGCCGCAGATTTTTCACAGTCTTTAGAAGCTATATAGACTGCTTCTATTTTTTTAGCAGCCAGCTTTTCATCAATTAGGCCGAGTTGTCTCAGTTCCGCAAATCTTTTATCATCTTCCTTGCCCCAGTCAATAAAGAAAGGGTATTGATAGTCGTAATTTTCCTTTAAGAAGAGCATTTTCCAGGAAAGGATGCTTCCGTCCGCCCTCTTTCTGCTTCCATCAAAGATTGGGAGGGTCTCAAAGCCCTTTGCCGTTAATTCACCCTGCAGCTCTTCAATATTATTAGTTCGGAAGCAAAGCTGTCCGATTCCTTCTCCACTTCTTATTTCTTCTGTTAGCTGTTTAATGAGCGGATTATCGCTCATTGAGGCAATATGATTCTTTTCAATCGATAAAAACTCAAGGTATGAATGCCCAATGTACAAGAGGCTGTTATATGTTCCCCAATTTTCATGGCTCCCCCCTGATATTGCCTTATATCCTTGATCCCTCCATTTTGCAGCAGCAGCATCCGGCTCAGCCTTTATAAAGTGGACAATATGATCAAGCGTCACATTCATATGCAGATTCTCCCTTTATTCAGTAGTTATATAAATTTTACCTTTTTCTGTATAACACAGTCTACTGTCTGATAGTGTGAAATGAATATGCAGAAAAATGTCACCAGAATGTAATAAATCTTTTCTTTATAAAGGGTTCACAAAATCTTAAAAAACCTTTACAATAATAAAAAATAGAATATTCAATCCATTTAACCAGGAGGTATGCATAATGAAAATTATGAGTAATGAGCAGCTGGTCGTCTCGTATCGTGATGCATTAAAGTCAGGGTCTGAAAAGGAATGGATTAGGATATTAAAAACGGAGATTCAAAAACGGGGCTTAAGACCGTTTAAAGAGTAAATTTCAAAATCCATATTAGTTAGCCAAATACTTAGTGAATATGTAGAGCGGGAGCTATTCCCGCTTTTTTTATTATCTTCGGACGTATGCTGTAAGTTTGTTTGCTTTTTTTATATTTTCATATTCCTCTTCACTTATAACCCCTAATTTCTTTAACACCGCACTATACTGCAGAATTTTCATTTGCCTTCTTTTCAAGGTTATCACCTGCTTTTTAATATACTATTCATAACCTGTACTTTGTTTCCTTAATGCAAATAATTTTCCATAAAGAAAGCGGAAGCGCCTTGCTCACCCCCGACACCTCGAGGGGGTAGGCGCTGGAGCTGGATGCAGACACTCTTCACAGAGTTATTAATAACGTTCATTTTTATAGTTTCGTATGCTCCTAAAAAAACCAGAGCGGAACTCCACTCTGGTTTCATTAGTTATTAGGCTTCAAAAAGAAGGCTTTCCGGATCTTCAATCAGTTCCTTGACGCGTTTCAGGAATGTTACAGCTTCCTTTCCGTCAACAATGCGGTGGTCATAAGATAGTGCGATGTACATCATTGGACGGTTTTCCATTCTTTCAGCATCTATCGCAACCGGGCGCAGCTGGATGGAGTGCATTCCAAGGATACCAACCTGAGGTCCGTTCAGAATTGGCGTAGACATCATGCTGCCAAATACACCGCCATTTGTGATGGTGAAGCTTCCTCCCTGCAGATCTGAAAGAGCGAGCTTATTGTCTCTTGCCTTCACTGCAAGGTCCATGATATCCTTTTCGATTTCCGCAAAGTTTTTGCGGTCTGCATCACGGACAACCGGAACGACAAGACCTTCAGGAGCTGAAACAGCGATACCAATATCATAGAATTTTTTCAGAACGATTTCATTGCCTTGAATTTCAGCATTTAAGTAAGGATTCTTCTTAAGTGCTGCAACGACCGCTTTTGTGAAAAATGACATGAAGCCAAGCTTAACATCGTTTTCTTCAAAGAATTTATCTTTCCGCTTCTTGCGAAGGTTCATTACATTTGTCATGTCCACTTCATTGAATGTGGTCAGCATGGCTGCTGTTTGCTGTACTTCTACAAGGCGATTTGCAATTGTCTGGCGGCGGCGGGACATTTTAATCCGTTCCACTTCTTTTCCGCCTGATGCCTGTTCAGCCGGTTTGGAAGCTGCTGCAGGTTTTGATGTTTGAGCCTGCTGTTTTGCCTGGTTAGGTTTAAAGGATTCAACATCCTGTGTTCTGATTCGGCCCAGTGGATCGGCTGTCGGCACCTGGCTCAGGTCAATGCCTTTTTCTCTTGCCAGTTTTCGTGCTGCCGGTGAAGCGATTGGACGCTGTCCGCCAGTTTTTTCTTCAGCAGCAGGCTGTGCTGGCTGCTCCTCTGCCTTAGGCTCTTCCGCTTTTGCTGCTTCAGGCTTTTCTTCCGCTTTTTCCGGAGCAGGTGCAGCTTGTCCGCTTTCATTAACGACAGCAATGGTTTCACCTACATTAACCGTGTCGCCTTCCTGTGCTTTGATTTCCTGTAAAACTCCGCTATGTTCAGAAATAATTTCAACATTTACTTTGTCCGTTTCAAGTTCGACAACATAGTCACCTTTATTGACAGTGTCACCAGGCTGTTTCAGCCACTGTGCCACCGTACCTTCTGTAATGGATTCCGCCAATTCTGGAACTTTGATTTCTGCCACCTTAATTTCCTCCTTCTTGCTTGCGTGTTAAAGTGAAACTTCAATCAGTGGGTGATTTTTCCCACTGATTGTTAGTCGCGTT
Organism: Bacillus sp. 22-7; assembly: GCF_010628845.1. NCBI lineage: Bacteria > Bacillati > Bacillota > Bacilli > Caryophanales > Bacillaceae > Bacillus > Bacillus sp. 22-7. The sequence goes on from NZ_NJQY01000039.1 coordinate 16,200, forward strand.
CTAGTTTCGCTAAGATCTCCGCTAACGCTTCGATCAATCGACACTACGAACCCGATTGGTTCAACTAAGCCTCTGCCTGCGCATCGGCAAGTTTCACTGTATCTCACCAATTGGGCCTTTACGGGGAGTTTGACTCCCGCTAAGTCTATTCAATTCATATATCTAAGTGTTAATGCGGGAGGCTTACTGCCCGTTAGACTGTGATAATGATTCATCTATTATGCGTGCTTGTTCTTTCTTATGAACAGTCGGGTCACCTTCTGCCGGGCTTGATCTGCGTCTTCTTCCGATGTAGCTGACTTCGATTTCGCTGCCTGCGATTTCTTTCAGTCTAGGTTCAACGAAATTCCATGCACCCATATTTTTAGGTTCTTCCTGAATCCAGACAATTTCATCCACATTTGGATAACGGGTTAAAATGTCTTTGATCTGATTCATTGGGAACGGATAGATTTCTTCCACACGTAAAATATGGAACCAATCCTGATCCGGATAGTTTTTCAGGTTTTCGGCTAAATCAATTGTGATCTTTCCTGTTCCAAGAATGATGCGTTTCACTTTTTCATGATTTTGACCTAAACCAGGCTGTTCGATAACGGATCGGAATTCTCCTTCGCTCAATTCAATTCCATTTGATGCGACAGTCGGATTGCGCAGCAGACTCTTCGGAGACATGATCACTAACGGGCGAACTTCCTCTTTTCCGAGTATGGCAGCCTGTCTTCTTAAAATATGGAAGTACTGTGCTGATGAAGAAAGATTGGCAACTGTCCAGTTATTTTCAGCTGCAAGAGTCAGGAATCTTTCCAGGCGCGCACTTGAATGTTCTGGTCCTTGTCCTTCATAACCGTGCGGAAGGAGCATAACAAGACCTGATTTTTGGCCCCATTTTGCTCGGCCGGCAGCAATAAACTGGTCAAACATTACCTGTGCTGCATTGGCAAAATCACCATATTGAGCTTCCCATAAAACAAGGGTTTCCGGAGCAAATACATTATATCCATATTCAAAGCCTACAACAGCGGCTTCCGATAATGGACTATTATGGACAGCGAATGATGCCTTGGCAGTTGAGAGCTTATGCAAAGGTGAATACGCTTTTCCAGTTGTATGATCATGCAGGACAACGTTTCTTTGAGCAAATGTTCCTCTCTCTGAATCCTGACCAGTCAGTCTGACAGGTGTGCCATCAGATAGGATGGTTGCAAATGCCAGTGTTTCTGCGAGGCCCCAATCAATTTTGCCGTCCCCTTCAAGCGCTTCCAATCTGCGCTGTAAAATTTTGCCGAGTTTATCAAATACCTTGAAATCCTCCGGCCATTTTAATAATTCTTCATTGATTTGTTTTAGTTTATCAATTGAAACGGCTGTATTAATTTTTGGCAGACCCTTTTCGACAGTTTCAGGAGGATCGGTTAATTCAGCTTCCTTCTTTTCTTTTGGCACTTTTTCATAGGCTGCCTTCATTTTTTCCAGCACTTCATTATGGACGCCTTCAGCTTCCTCTTTACTGATGATCTTTTCATTTAAAAGCTTTTCAGCATACAGCGCTTTCACGGTTGGCCGATTGCGTACAATATTATACATAAGAGGATTCGTCGTCATAGGCTCGTCCATCTCGTTATGTCCAAAACGGCGATACCCGATTAAATCGATGAGGATATCCTTCTGGAATTTAGCACGATACTCACAGGCAATTCTTGCCGCTGCAACTACTGCTTCAGGTTCGTCCGCATTAACATGCATAATTGGCATTTCATACCCTTTGGCCAGATCACTTGCATATCTGGTAGAGCGTGAATCATGTGATTCGGTTGTGAAACCAATTGTATTATTGGCAATGATATGGATTGAACCGCCAGTATTATAGCCAGTCAGCTGTCCGAGATTAAGTGTTTCTGCTACAATGCCCTGACCAGGGAATGCTGCGTCTCCATGAATGATAATGGCTAGAGCAGCTTTTGGATCTACTTCAGGATAACCGGCCTTTGTTCTGTTGTCCTGTGAAGCTCGCGTGTAGCCCTCCACTAGTGAACCAACAAATTCCAGGTGGCTCGGATTGTTAGCTAATGTCAGTCTGGCTATTGTCGTATTCTCATCTTTGATTTGTTTATCAAGACCAAGATGATATTTAACGTCACCTGTCCAGCCGTAATTGATCCCGATGGATCCCTCAGAAGGAACCAGTTCTTTATTCGGGGCATGCTGGAATTCTGCGAAGATCATCTCATATGGCTTTCCAAGCACATGAGCAAGCACATTTAACCTTCCACGGTGGGCCATTCCGATGTTAATCGTTTTTGCTCCATCAGAAACGGATTCAGAAACAATTTCATCCAGTAACGGGACCATTGTATCCAGACCCTCAATGGAGAATCTCTTTTGTCCGACGAAAGTTTTATGAAGGAACTTTTCAAATTCCTCAACTTCAGTCAGTCTTCTTAAAACTTTCAGTCTTTCCGCTTTTTGCATTGACAGCTTGTGGCTGTTGGCCCCTATTTTACGGCGAAGCCAGTCTTTTTCGTTTTCATCAAATATATGCTGGAATTCAAAAGCAATGGGTCCCATATAAGCGCTCTTCAGGAATTCAATTGCTTCAAGTCCGTTGCGTAAAGGATATGTGGCATCTTTGGTAATGACACCAGCAGGGATCTCTTTTAAGTCATTTTCAGTTAAGCCATATTTGCTCAGTTCAAATAAAGCAATTTCCGATTTATTGTTACCCAGTGGATAAATATCGGCAGCCAAGTGGCCATATGTGCGGATATTATCTGCCAGGCGAATAGCAGCAAGTGTTTTCTCAAGCTGTCCGGCATTCATTGGCTGATTTGCAGATGAAGCCATTTGCACCGTTCCTTCACTCGTAAGAGGGGAACCATTTTTTTCAAAGTACTCTTTCATTTCAGGATCAATCGAGGATGGATCCTCTAAATATCTTTCATAAAGTTCAATAACGTAGCCAAGGTTTGGGCCATGAAATCCCTGTTCAAAAGGTCCCTCACCATTCAATGGCTTTTTCATGGAAAATTACCTCCATAACTGTTTTGTAAGTGAATAATTCAATACGTTTTTTCTCTCTAAAAGTACAATACCCATCATAAGAAGGGATTAACAATTCATTTTTACGAATAATAATATTTTTCAGAGGATAAAACGTTTCCACAGCTATTCTAACACGTAAAATCTAGTTGTACAAAGATAAAAACATGAATATAGTGGAAAACTATTAAAAAAATTTTTTAATAATTACTTATTCTAATAAAATGATTTGTAAATGGGTAAACATTTATAAATAAGAAATAACTGAACATATAAAAAAAGCCGAAAAGTTTCGGCTTTAAAAAGTTTCTACCAGGTTAATATAGATTTGTTTCGATTCATTGGTATTTTTTCTGTTTTCTTTAAGGGAAGATTCAATGGCTTCTCTGGTATCTACGGGAAAATCAAAATGACCGCATGTTGTACATTTTTGGAATAAGCTGCCGGCAACATTCACTTCAATGCCATCAATTGTCCGGAAAACGGCTGGCCCATCTGTTTCAGCAAATCTGTGACGGCAGTGACTATGTTCTTGCATAATAGCTTCCCTCCAAGAAATATTATTTTCCTCATTATTATAAAGGAAATATTCTGAACTTTAAAGCGATCTACCTATAACAGTTTATGCCAGGCTCATTTTAAAAGAATAATATGTGTCTTTTTAAGGCACATTAAAATTATTCAAATTCAGGAGGTTTTTCCATGAATATAGGCAGAGCAAAAGAGATTGCTGAGTCTGCTGAAATGCACAGTGTTACTTTAAATGGCATACCGATCATCATTCAGCATGTAGATGAGCAGACTAAGACAGCACGCATTTACACAAAAGCAAATTCTGAAAAAGAAATGAATGTGTCGGTTAACGATTTGATTGAAGAATGAATACCCTAAAAAAACTTTCCAGAATGTAATGGAAAGTTTTTTTGGTTCAAGATCATATTTTAGGCAGAAGGACTCAAGATGCCTGGCCCGATATTTTTTATAACATGAAATATTCAAAAAAGTGTTGACTATTAACGGTTTACTGTAGTAAAGTTTAGAGAAAATTTAATATTTGATTTCTTATCCAGAGAGGTCGAGGGTAAGGCCCGACGACGCCTCAGCAACCAGCAATCGTAATTTGATTGAAAAGGTGCTAATTCCTGCAAGTTTTTTAGAAACTTGAAAGATAAGAAGAATGGCTGTTCACATTAAAAAGTCTTCTTCTTATAGAAGGCTTTTTTTATTTTAAAGAAGGAGTGTTTACCAATATGTACAATATTGACACCAAATTAGCGCAAATCGGAAACAGGAGCGAATCAGCAACAGGAGCAGTGAATCCGCCTGTATACTTTTCAACCGCCTACCGGCATGAAGGCATTGGACAGTCAACTGGCTTTGACTATAGCCGAACAGGCAATCCTACCCGCCAGCTGCTTGAAAAGGCGATCGCCGATCTTGAAGAAGGCGATCAAGGCTATGCCTGCAGTTCTGGAATGGCTGCCATCCTTACGATTCTTTCCCTCTTTAAATCAGGAGATGAGTGGATTGTTTCCAAGGATTTATACGGCGGAACCTACCGTCTGCTTGAACAGGGCTTCAAAAAATGGGGACTGCAGAGCAAATATGTGAATACGAGCACTCCGGAAAATGTTGAAGAGCTAATCACCGAAAATACGAAAGCTATTTTTCTGGAGACTCCCACTAATCCGCTCATGGAAGAGACAGATATTCAGTTAATAGCTGATATCGCGAAACGGCATAATATTCTCCTGATCGTTGATAACACATTTTACACCCCCCTTCTTCAGCAGCCTCTAAAGCTTGGTGCTGATATTGTCATCCATAGTGCGACAAAGTACCTTGGAGGACATAATGATGTACTTGCCGGTTTAGTTGTCGCAAAAGGCAAACAGTTATGTGAGGATCTTGCCATGAACCACAATGCTGCCGGTGCAGTCCTTAGCCCATTTGATTCCTGGCTTTTGATCAGAGGCATGAAGACACTCTCTCTTCGCATGGAACGCCATGAAAAAAATGCCCGGGAATTAGCGGCTTTCTTATCAGACCACGCTGCCGTAACGGATGTTCTTTATCCAGGCAAAGGAGGAATGATATCTTTCCGGGTCCAGGATGAATCCTGGGTGAATCCTTTTCTGCAGAGCCTCTCCCTCATCTCCTTTGCTGAAAGCCTTGGCGGAGTCGAGAGTTTTATAACATATCCCGCAACACAAACGCATGCGGACATCCCAGAAGAGATCCGCATTGAAACAGGTGTCTGTAACAGGCTTCTGCGTTTCTCGGTTGGAATCGAAAATGCAGAAGATTTGAAGGCGGATCTTGAACATGCTTTTGCAAAGGTTTTAAAGGAGGCAGTACGATGAGTACGAATTACACATTTCAAACGAAATTACTTCACAATAATCAAAAGTTCGACCCGGAAACAGGAGCTGTCAGTGTACCGATCCAGCATGCCTCCACTTTCCATCAAAAAGATATAGATGCATTCGGAAAATATGATTACAGCCGCAGCCTGAATCCAACAAGGGAAGCACTTGAAGAAGTCATCGCCGAGCTTGAAGAAGGGATTAGAGGGTTTGCCTTTTCTTCTGGAATGGCTGCCATTTCCACAGCATTCCTCCTCTTGTCACAGGGAGATCATGTGGTCATTACAGAAGACGTATATGGCGGAACCTATCGCATGACAACAGAAGTCCTGTCCCGTTTTGGCATTGAGCACACATTTGTTGATATGACTAATCTAGAGGAAGTAAAAGAAGCAATCCGTCCAAACACAAAAGTTTTTTATGTAGAGACTCCTTCCAACCCGCTGCTGAAGGTGACAGATATACAGGCCATCAGTTCACTGGCAAGACAGCATGGAGCCCTGACATTTGTGGATAATACATTCCTTACCCCTGCCCTTCAAAAACCGCTCTCTTTAGGGGCGGATATCGTGCTGCACAGCGCAACCAAATTCTTATCCGGACACAGTGACGTCGTAGCCGGCTTAGCTGTTGTGAAGGATCCGGAGTTAGGTGCAAGACTGGCTTTTCTCCAAAATTCCTTTGGAGCTGTTCTGGGTGTTCAGGATGCCTGGCTTGTCCTTAGAGGCATTAAAACGCTGCAAGTAAGGCTGGATCAGTCTGTGAAATCAGCTGAGAAGATTGCTCGTTTCCTTCATGATCACCCAGCACTAAAGAAAGTTCATTATCCCGGTTTTGCAGAACATCCCGGCTATGAAATTCAGAAAAAGCAGGCTGTGAATGCAGGTGCCGTCTTGTCTTTTGAACTTGAAGATGAAAAGTCGATGAGAGTATTTGTGGAAAATGCGAAAATTCCTGTTTTTGCAGTAAGTCTGGGAGCAGTTGAATCCATCCTCTCCTACCCTGCCAAAATGTCGCATGCAGCCATGCCTGCATCTGAAAGAGAACAGCGCGGAATTACAGACAGTCTTCTCCGTCTTTCTGTTGGCCTGGAGAACGCAGACGATATTATAAAAGATTTTAATGCAGCTTTATCTGCAGTCGAACAAACAAAGCAATCCATTTTACAGCGGGGGTGATACTTTGAGTTTCCTGGATAAATTAAAGAATGAAATCATCATAGCAGATGGCGCGATGGGAACTCTTCTTTACTCCTATGGCACCGACAGCTGTTTTGAGGAATTAAATCTATCGCAATCTGAGCAGATCCAGCACATCCATGAAGCGTACATAGGCGCAGGGGCTGAATTGATCCAAACCAATACATATGCGGCGAATTATCTGAAGCTGCAGCGGTATGGGCTCGAAGACTCTGTGAAAGAGATTAATAGTGCGGCAGCCCGGATTGCCAAAAAAGCTGCCGCGGGACGCGCATATGTTGCAGGTACAATCGGCGGGATCAGAGGATTCAAGCCGAACATGATTACACTGGAGGAAATAAAAAGAAGCTTCCGTGAGCAGCTTTATTGTCTGCTGCTTGAGGATGTAGATGGTATTTTGCTTGAAACCTATTATGATCTAGAAGAACTTGAGACGGTTCTGGCTATAGCCAGAAAAGAAACCGATCTGCCGATTATCGCACAGGTTTCACTTCAGGAAGCTGGAGTTCTTCAGAACCAGACTCCTATAGCAGAGGCATTAACAAAGCTTGACGGCATGGGCGCAGATGTGGTGGGAATCAATTGCAGGCTTGGCCCCCATCATATGCTGAAAACGCTCGAGAGTGTACCTTTGCCAAAACATGCCCATTTATCTGCATATCCAAATGCCAGTATTCCAGCTTATACGGACGGCAAATTCCATTATGAAGGTGATGCGGAATATTTCCGGCAGTCCGCAATAGAATTCCGGAATCAGGGTGTCCGCCTTCTTGGAGGGTGCTGCGGAACAACACCTGACCATATCAAGGCGTTTGCTGATGTATTAAAAGGACTTCCGCCAATCGAGGAAAAAGAAATAAAGGCAGTTAATAAAGTCATAGTTTCAGAGAAACCGGAATCATCCAGAGAGCTCCCTCCTCTTCAGGATATTGTCAGAGAAAGGCCATCGGTAATTGTTGAGCTGGATCCGCCAAGGAAGCTTGATACTGCCCGCTTTTTCGAAGGTGCAAAGGCATTGAAGGATGCTGGAATCGATTCTATTACTCTTGCAGATAACTCTCTTGCTTCACCAAGGGTATGCAACTCTGCACTTGGCTATCTTGTCAAACAGCAGACCGGATTGCGTCCCCTTGTGCATGTAACCTGCAGGGATCGAAATATAATTGGTCTTCAATCCCATTTAATGGGTCTTCATGCCCTCGGTTTAAATGATATTCTTGCCGTAACAGGAGACCCTGCCCGTGTCGGTGATTTTCCTGGCGCCTCTTCTGTGTATGATGTTTCTTCATTTGAATTGATCAGTATGATCAAGCAGTTAAATGAAGGATTATCGTTTTCAGGGAAAGACCTGGGCCAGAAAGCTGCCTTTTCAGTGGCAGGCGCTTTTAATCCCAATGTCCGCTCATTGGAAAAAGCGGTTGGGCGGCTCGAAAAGAAACTCGAGCATGGTGCGGATTATTTCATCTCGCAGCCTGTTTTCTCTGAAGAAAAACTGCTTGAGGTTCATGAGGCTGTGAAGGATTTAAAAGCACCTGTCTATATAGGCTTGATGCCTCTTACCGGCAGCCGGAATGCAGAGTTTCTCCATAATGAAGTTCCGGGAATCAAAATTTCCGACAGTATTAGAAGCAGGATGGCTTCATTAAAGGATGATCCAGCACGAGCTGGCGCTGAAGGCATTGCCATTGCCAAGTCGCTGATTGATGCAGCGGCAGAGCTGTTTAATGGCATTTACCTTATCACTCCATTTATGCGCTATGAAATGACTGTCGAGCTATCAAACTATGCCCGTGAGACAACCGAACGGCTTTCAAGGAGGAAACAGCATGTATAAACCATCACTGCAGGAGCAGCTAAAAAAGAAGATTCTGATCATGGACGGAGCAATGGGCACCATGCTTCAGAGAGCCAATCTTTCAGCGGATGACTTTGGCGGCGAAGAATATGAAGGCTGCAACGAAAATCTAAATATTACAGCTCCATCTGTTATTGAACATATTCACCTTGAATATTTAAAAGCCGGTGCAGACATTATTGAAACCAATACCTTTGGTGCAACCAGCATTGTTCTCGCAGATTACGATCTGGAAGAAAAAGCTTATGAATTGAATAAAATTGCTGTTGAAATTGCCAGAGAGGCTGCAGACCGTATATCAACTCCTGAATGGCCGAGATATGTGGCAGGCGCTATGGGACCAACGACGAAGACACTGAGTGTTACCGGCGGGTCTACATTTGAAGACATGATAGCTGCTTATGAAGAGCAGGCCAGAGGGTTAATAGACGGCGGAGCGGATCTTCTTCTCCTCGAAACCAGTCAGGATATGCTGAATGTGAAGGCTGGTTTTATCGGCATTGAAAAGGCATCAAAAAAGACGGGAATAAAACTGCCGCTCATTGTTTCCGGAACAATTGAACCGATGGGCACGACCCTTGCAGGCCAATCGATTGAAGCCTTTTATATTTCGCTTGAACATATGAAGCCTCTGGCAGTTGGGCTCAACTGTGCGACAGGTCCCGAATTCATGCAGGACCATATCCGTTCTTTGTCAGGATTGGCATCCACAGCAGTCAGCTGCTATCCCAATGCAGGATTGCCGGATGAAGAAGGACAGTATCATGAAACTCCCGAATCATTGGCGAGCAAGCTTGAGGGTTTTGCCAAAGAAGGCTGGCTGAATATTGTAGGCGGCTGCTGCGGAACCACACCTGAGCATATCCAGGCAATTGCTGAGTCTGTTAAAGATTATAAACCAAGGAATTATGAGGGGAACTCCCTGCATAAAGTTTCCGGAATTGAACCTCTGATTTATGATGATCCAACTTTAAGACCCATAATGGTCGGTGAACGAACAAATGTAATTGGTTCCCGCAAGTTTAAAAGACTGATTGCAGAAGGAAAGTTCGAGGAGGCTGCTGAGATAGGCCGTGCCCAGGTAAAAGGCGGTGCCCATGTTATTGATATTTGCCTGGCAGATCCTGATCGTGAAGAAATGCAGGATGTTGAGAATTTCATCAAGGAATTAGTGAAAAAAATAAAAGTTCCGCTCGTGATCGATTCAACAGATGAAAAAGTGATTGAAAAAGCTCTCACCTATTCACAGGGTAAAGCCATCATAAATTCGATTAATCTGGAAGATGGCGAAGAACGCTTTGAGGCGATTGCCCCTCTCGTTCACCGCTATGGTGCTGCAGTGGTTGTCGGAACGATTGACGAAGAAGGAATGGGTGTTACGGCTGAACGTAAACTTGAGATTGCAAAGCGTTCTCATGATTTGCTTGTATATAAATATCATATCCCGCCTCAGGATCTTATTTTTGACCCCCTCGTCTTCCCTGTCGGGACAGGGGATGAGCAATACATCGGGTCTGCAAAGGCAACGGTAGATGGAATCAGACTTATTAAAGAGGCTCTGCCGGAGGTTCAAACCATTTTGGGAATCAGTAACGTTTCCTTCGGCCTCCCTCCTGTTGGCAGGGAAATTTTAAATTCTGTATTTCTTTATCACTGCACCCAGGCAGGCCTGGATTATGCGATAGTGAACACAGAAAAACTCGAAAGATTTGCTTCCATTTCTAAGGAAGAGGTTTTAATGGCTGAAAAGCTGCTTTTTGAAACTACTGATGAATCACTTGCCATTTTCACTGATTTTTACCGGGATAAGAAAAAAGAAAGCAAAAGTGTTCTTCCGGATATGACACTTGAAGAACGCCTCGCCTATTATATACTCGAAGGAACAAAAGAAGGGCTGCTGCCGGATCTAGAACTTGCTCTCCAGGCATACCCTGCTCCGCTTGATATCATTAACGGGCCTTTAATGAACGGAATGAAGGAAGTCGGGAGATTGTTCAATGATAATCAGCTGATTGTCGCAGAGGTTCTGCAGAGCGCCGAGGTTATGAAAGCATCTGTCGCTTATCTTGAACCGCATATGGAAAAAGGTGAAGCCCAATCTTCATCCAAGGGGAAAATCATCCTGGCAACCGTTAAAGGCGATGTTCATGATATAGGGAAAAATCTTGTGGATATTATTTTAAGCAATAATGGATATGAAGTGATAGATTTGGGAATCAAAGTCTCCCCTGCTGAACTGATTGAAAACATCAGGCGTGAGAATCCGGATATGGTGGGCCTTTCAGGTTTGCTTGTTAAATCTGCACAGCAGATGGTCATAACCGCACACGACATGAAACAGGCTGGAATTGATATTCCGATTTTAGTTGGCGGCGCAGCCCTTTCAAGGAAATTTACGGATACTAAAATTTCCAAGGAATATGATGGTCTCGTGCTGTATGCCAAGGATGCTATGAACGGTCTCTCTTTAGCCAATCAGCTTCAGGAGCCTGAAGAAGCTGAGAAGCTGCGAATCCAGCAGGAAGATAAACAGGCAGCAGCGCTTAATGCGGTACCATATGACCGCGGATCAGTGGCGGTTGCAGTAAAGCCAAAACCGACTGTCAGCACAAAGGTGCCAGTTTTTGTTCCAAAAGATTTAAAAAGGCATCTGCTGAAAACCTATTCCCTTTCACATATTGAACCCTATATTAACAAGCAGATGCTTATTGGCCATCACCTTGGCTTAAAAGGAAACCTGCAAAAGCTGCTTGCGGAAAAAGATGAAAAAGCCATTAAAATTAACGCTATGGTTGATGAACTGATTTCTGAAGCAAAAGAGAAAAACTGGATTGAGCCAAAAGCAGTTTATCAATTCTTCCCTGCCCAGTCAGACGGCGATAAGGTGTTTATCTATGCTGAAGACGAAAAAACGGTCATCGAGACATTTGAGTTTCCTCGACAGGAAACAGAGCCATTCTTATGTCTGGCAGATTTCCTTAAATCAAAAGAAAGCGGTCAAATGGATTATGTATCCTTCTTTACTGTGACAGCCGGGAAAGGAATACGCGCTATTGCAGATCGTTTAAAAGCCGAAGGCAGATTCCTGGAAAGCCATGCCCTGCAGTCGCTGGCCTTGGAGACGGCTGAAGGCCTTGCTGAGCTGATCCACCGCCAGATCCGCGATCGCTGGGGATTCCCTGATCCGGTTGAAATGACGATGAAGGACCGTTTTGCGGCGAAATACCAGGGGCAGCGCTTTTCATATGGCTATCCTGCGTGCCCTGATCTGGAGGACCAGAAAAAGCTGTTTAAGCTTATACAGCCTGAGGATATCGGTGTTCACCTTACTGAAGAATGCATGATGGAACCTGAGGCTTCTGTATCTGCAATGGTGTTTGCCCATCCTGAAGCCAGATACTTTAATGTATTGAGATAATAGATACCCGGCAGGTAAAATGGCCGGGTATTTGCCTTTGCCTCCTCACAACCTATACAATGAATACATAGCAAGGAGGGAGATTTTTATGAATGTTCTCTGGGATTTAGATGGCACGATTCTGGATACTTGGCCCACTTTGGTTCGGTCTTTTATTCGCATATCCGGCAAAGAGCTGGATCCTCAGGAAGTGCTCACGCCCCTGAAAAACGGGACAGCCTATCAGAAATTTGATGTTCCTCCAGAAAAAATTGCTGATTTCCGTCAAATGGAAGCAACTTTTATGCATGATGAAAAGCCATTGTTTCCATATGTAAGGGGAATATTAGAGCGAAATAATGTTAACGTGCTTGTCACCCACCGTAACCGGCAATCAACGGAGGAACTGCTGGAGTATTGGAAACTTACTTCCTATTTTGAAGAAGTTATCTGCCCGGAATTTGATGGCTTCTCTTTAAAGCCGCATCCGGAATCCTATGAATATCTTCACGGGCGTTATCATATTGATTTGGCCATTGGCGACCAGGATACAGATTTAATGCCTGCCAGACAGATCGGCATCAGCACCTGTGCGTTCCGCAGCACTAATCCCTATGCAGACTTCTCGATTGATTGTTATTCAAAATTTGAGATTGCGATAAAGTGACACTTCAATCAGTGGGGGTGTTCCTTATCCCCCACTGATTGTTAGTCGCGTTCTAGTGTCGCTAAGATCTCCGCTAGCGCTTCGATCAATCGACACTACGAACCCGATTGGTTCAACTAAGCCTCTGCCTGCGCGTCGGCAAGTTTCACTGTATCTCACCAATCGGGCCTTTACGGGCAGTTTGACCCCCTC